>JAIRVW010000169.1 GCA_031253705.1 Brucellaceae bacterium | reverse complement strand
GTCGGTAATCCACGCATGGCTTTGAGCTTTTGCTGATAAGCCATCAGCTCACGCTTGGTCGGCAAAGTACCGTGCACCAGCAGATGCGCGACTTCTTCAAATTCGCATTGCAAGGCGAGATCATGAATATCAAAACCGCGATAATGCAAATCATTACCGCTGCGCCCGACAGTACAAAGGGCGGTATTACCGGCAACCACGCCGGAGAGTGCCACGGACTTCTTTTTTGGCGGCGTTACCGCTGCATTTGTTTCACTTTCTGCAATGCTCATCATTCTCTCCCTTGGCTGCAAAGCACCATTTCCGATCCCTCCCGGATCATGACGGAAAATATGTCTGCAGCTCAGATTTTGCGTTGCGGATGACGGGTGCCATCAAATGCGGCCCCCGCAGAGACCAGCTCAACCCTGCCAGTCGAAAATGCCATGTGCTTTGCCCGGCTCGCATTTGCCCGGCAGAGCCGTAATATTGAGACCAGCCAGTTCATCAGCTGTCAGATCAGTCAGGCGTTCAACAGTTTTGATGAAACGATCCTGCTCCTGCTCGCTGATAATACCTTCAGCCAGCGTGCGGAATTTGCGGACATAATCCGGACGTTTGAACGGACGGGCACCTAACGGGTGCGCATCAGCCAATGCCAGCTCATCTTCAATCACCGAGCCATCCTGCATGGTAATCATCACACGGGCACCGAAGGCTTTTTCATTCGGATCATGGCTGTGATAGCGCTTCGTCCATGCCGGATCTTCCACTGTGCTGACCTTGTGCCACAGGGCTACAGTTTCAGGACGTTTGGCACGTTCCGGTGCATAGGAGCGTTCATGGTGCCATGTGCCGTCTTCCAGTGCGACCGCAAAAATATACATAATCGAATGGTCAAGCGTCTCGCGGCTGGCATTCGGATCCATTTTCTGCGGATCATTAGCGCCGGTACCGATCACATAATGGGTGTGGTGGCTGGTATGGAGCACAATGCTGGCAATCTTGGAGAAGTCCTTGACTTTCGAGCGCATACGGCGTGCCAGATCAATCAGTGCCTGACTCTGATATTCAGCCGAATGTTCTTTGGTATACGTATCCATGATCGCACGTTTGCGCTCACCGATTTCCGGCACCGGCACAAAATATTCAGCCTTTGGCCCGCCGAGCAACCATGCGATGAAACCGTCTTCACCTTCCCATGCAGGAGACGGCGCACCCTCACCACGCATGATACGGTCAACCGCTTCCACCGCCATTTTACCGGCAAAAGCAGGTGCATAGGCTTTCCAGCTGGAAATTTCGCCCTTACGCGACTGGCGTGTGGTGGTTGTCGTATGCAGACCCTGCTGAATAGCCTGATAAATCTGCTCGGTGCTCAGGCCCAGCATCGTGCCGATACCGGCCGCTGCCGAAGGCCCGAGATGGGCAATATGGTCGATCTTGAATTCGTGCAGGCAGATACCTTTTACGAGATTGACCTGAATTTCGTAACCGGTGGCAATGCCGCGTGCCAGCGCAGAGCCGTTGAGGCCACAATGCTGCGCAACGGCCAGCATCGACGGAATATTATCTGCCGGATGGGAATAATCCGCCGCAAGGAATGTATCATGGAAATCCAGTTCGCGTACCGCAACACCATTTGCCCATGCCGCCCATTCCGGCGACACACGCTGATCCGCTGGCAGGCCAAAGACTGTGGCGCCGCGCTTATAAGGATGGGCAAGCGCCTGCATACGGGCACTGACAACCGGACGGCGCATCAGCGATGCGGCAGCGACCGAGGCATTATCAATGATACGGTTGCCGATCATCTCAACAACATCATCATCCAGCAGCACATCATCGGCAGCCATGGCCGCAAATTTCCACGCCAGCTGATCTTCACGCGCCAGATGTTCAGCGGATTTATAGGTACGCACTTTATGGAGTTTCACAGAAAAATCCCTTCTGCCTTAGCCAAAATTCTACTGTCGCAGCACCAGCCTGTTGTGAAATTTGCGAAGCCCGATGCCCTCTGTAAACCGACTATACAGCGGCAAATCTTTGCGCCTATGGTTGAAAAAGCGAAGTGACGGCGGCAATTTTTTGTGAAATTGTGAAACTTGCAAAGTCGACAAGGCTTTGCAGACAGCATGCAAACATAAGGAATGAATATATTCAGCAGTGATCTGAAAGGTCGGGAGGGCCTGAGGAATGCGCAAGACTTTTGTAGGCATAAAACTGAGAAAATTACGGGAAGAGCGCCAGCTCACCCAAATGTCACTGGCAAAAAGCCTTGGCATTTCTTTGAGTTACCTCAATCAGATTGAGAATAATCAGCGCCCTCTGACAGTGCAGGTGCTGCTGCGGCTCAATGAGGCTTTCGGCATCGATGTACAGCTGTTTTCTGAAGCCGATGAAGCACGCCTCTTCAGTGACCTGCGCGAAGTCTTTGCCGATCCGCGTTTAAATGAGCAGCTGGGGAAAACCGAAATCCGCGAACTGGCCGCCAATATGCCTGCTGTCGGACGTCTGATTGTGGAAATGCACAAACAACTCGGCGAAGCGCAGGAACAATCTGCATATCTTGCAAACCAGCTTGGCAATGACCGCTCCGCCGATCTGCCGGTGATGCTCTCCACACCCTATGAAGAAGTGCGCGAATATTTCTACGCGCACCGTAATTATATTCCGGAACTTGACCATGAGGGTGAAGCGCTGAGCAATAAACTCGGCCTCCCCGTTGGTAAAATGAAACATGCGCTTGCAGAACGGCTGGTGCAAATGCACGGCGTTCGGCTGGTTGAGCAGACGAGTGCCGGTAATACGGATCGGGTACGCTCTTATGACAGCAGCACCCGTGTGCTTTCTCTTTCTCCGCGTCTTGATGAAGGCCAGCAGGCTTTTCAGCTGGCTACACAAATTGCCTTTCTGGAACAGAAATCCCTGTTGGATCAGTTACTGGAAAAAACGGTTTTCTCCAGTCCCGAAGCTCTTGTTCTGGCGCGGATCGGTCTGGCCAATTATTTTGCCGGTGCGGTGCTGATGCCCTATATGCATTTTCTGCAAAGTGCAGAACAGTTGCGCTATGATATTGAATTGCTTCAGCAACGCTATGCGGTGAGTTTTGAGACCATCTGCCACCGCCTTAGCACCCTGCAACGGCCTGAGGCGCGTGGTGTGCCGTTTTTCTTTATTCGCGTCGATCGTGCCGGTAATATTTCCAAACGCCAGTCCGCAACCGATTTCCACTTTTCACGTTTTGGCGGCACCTGCCCGTTGTGGAATATTTATGCGGCTTTTTCCTCGCCGGATCGCATTCTGACCCAGCAGGCGGAAATGCCGGACGGCCGCACTTATTTCTGGATTGCCAAAATGATCCGGCATCGTCAGGGCGGCTATAAAGCGCCGTCCAAAAGTTTCGCAATTGCGCTGGGCTGTGATCTGCACCATGCCGACCGGCTGGTTTATTCCAAAGGTATGATCCTTGATGATCCTGCCGCACGCACACCGATTGGTGCTGGCTGCAAAATCTGTGAAAGACAAAAATGCCCGCAACGCGCCTTTCCTGCACTCTATTCCACTATTCAGGTCGATGAGGCACAGACGAATTTTGCACCTTATATGACTGCATAAGTCTAAATTTTGCGCCTTTCATGTATTTGAAAAGCAATGTGAAATTTATTCTTATACTAAAGTATAATGTGGTTTTCACCTATAGCTGTAAGGTTGACAAGTCGCGCTCATCTTTTCATGTTCACAAAAGAGGAAAATCTTTTGGGAGAGAGATGATGAATTTTGGAAAAACTTTCCGCCGCTTTATGACCGCAGCTGTTTTGGGTACAGCTGCACTCGGCGTTACGGTTGCTGTTGCGCAATCACCGGCCTTTTTCCGTATCGGCACCGGCGGCACCGCTGGCACCTATTATCCGATCGGCGGTCTGATCGCCAATGCGATTTCCGGCAACGGTGATCAGGGTGTTCCGGGTCTGGTGGCAACGGCCGTCTCTTCCAACGGTTCTGTCGCGAATATTAATGCAGTTAAAAGCGGTGGTCTTGAAGCCGGCTTCACTCAGTCTGACGTTGCCTATTGGGCCTATACCGGCACCGGCCTTTATGACGGCAAAGGCAAGGTTGAAGATCTGCGCCTCATCGCAACGCTCTATCCGGAAACCATCCATCTGGTTGCCCGTAAAGATGCCGGTATCAAATCGGTTGCCGATCTGAAAGGCAAACGCGTTTCGCTCGATGAGCCGGGCTCCGGCACTATTGTGGATGCCCGTATTGTGCTGGCCGCCTATGGCATGACCGATAAGGATGTGAAAGCTGAATATCTGAAACCGGGCCCTGCCGGTGACCGCCTGAAAGACGGCGCGCTGGATGCTTATTTCTTTGTTGGCGGCTATCCGACCGGTGCGATTTCTGAACTGGCCAGCACAAACGGTATTTCTCTTGTGCCGATTGACGGTCCGGAAATGGAAAAAATCCTGAAAGAGTACAGCTTCTTCGCCAAAGACACTGTGCCTGCTGATACCTACAAGGACGTTGGCGCGACCAACACGATCTCTGTTGCCGCACAGCTGGTCACCAGCACCAAGCAGTCTGATGATCTGATCTATAACATCACCAAAACCATGTGGAATGATGCAACCCGCAAAGCGCTGGATGCCGGTCATGCCAAGGGCAAGATGATCACGCTGGAGAATGCAGTGACCAGCCTTGGTATTCCGCTGCATCCGGGTGCCGAACGCTTCTACAAAGAAGCAGGTCTGCTGAAATAAAAGCTGCACCAGCCCTGCACCGGTCTCTCATATCGTCCGGTGCAGGATTTTTCTCATAACTTACAATAGATATTTTGAAGGGCAAATGCGTCCGGCCTGCACAGTCAGCCAGCACTTTGCCTGCAGCACTATTTTCAGGACATTTGCCTATGACCACAGAGCAACAATCGTTGAAGCCGATGGAGCTGGATGAAGAAAAAGCGCGTGAACTCGAGGAGAAATTCGACTCCGAGATCCGCTTTCGTCCGTTGTTGCCTGTCACAGCCCGCATCGTCGGTGCTTTACTGATTATTCTTTCGCTGTTTCATTATTACACCGCCGGTTTCGGTATTTTATCTGAAACCATGCATCGTGGTATCCATCTGGCTTTCGTACTGGGGCTGGTATTTCTGGTTTTTCCGTTTTCGCCGAAAGGCTATTCAGAACCGGCACAATCAACGCTTTTGCGTCCGCTCGGCATTTCCCTGATCGACTGGGCGCTGGCCATCGGCGCCGTCATTGCGGTGATGCATGTGCCGCTCATTCCGCTGGATGATCTGGCTTTCCGCGTCGGCAATCCGACCACAACCGATGTCGTGCTTGGCGGCCTGCTGATTGTCGTGCTTCTGGAGGCAACCCGCCGTTCTGTCGGCTGGCCGCTGCCAATCATCGCCGTTCTGTTTATGCTCTATGCCTATTTCGGCCCTTCAATGCCGGGCATTCTCGTGCATCCGGGCTCGTCGGTTTCGCAGATTGTTGACCATCTTTATCTGACAACACAGGGCATTTACGGCATCGCGCTTGGCGTGGTGGCGACCTATGTGTTCCATTTCGTTCTGTTCGGTGTCTTCGCCACCCGTATTGGTCTCGGACAATTGTTCCTTGATTGTGCGGCATGGGTTGCAGGGCGCTATGCGGGCGGACCTGCCAAGGTATCGATCTTCGGCTCGGCACTGTTCGGCATGATCTCCGGCTCATCGGTTGCCAATACTGTGACGGTTGGCTCGCTGACCATTCCGGCGATGATCCGTCTTGGGTATAAACGCAATTTCGCCGCCGCCGTAGAAGCCGCCTCCTCCACCGGTGGTCAGATTACACCGCCAATTATGGGTGCTGCCGCGTTTTTGATGATTGAGTTTCTCAATCTGCCTTATACGACAATTATTCTGGCAGCCATTGTACCGGCTTTCATGCATTTCTTCGGCGTTTTGATGCAGGTGCATTTTGAAGCCAAGCGCACCGGCCTGCGCGGTATGACACCGGAAGAAATGCCTGATCTCAAAGAAGCATTTAAGCGCGACTGGCCAACCGTTATTCCGCTGATTGTGCTGGTCGGTGTACTGCTGTCCGGCTACACGCCTTATCTCGCTGCTTTCTGGGGTATTACGCTGTGTATTGCCGTTGGTCTGCTTAATCCGCGCAAGCGCATGTCCGTCAAAGAAGTTTTCGACAGCCTGCGTGACGGTGCGAAATACGCTCTGGCTGTAGGTGCGGCCGCAGCAACGGTCGGTATTGTGGTTGGTGTCGTCACACTCACCGGTGTCGGTTTCAAAATTTCTTATATTGTTACCACAACCGCTGCGGATATTGCCGCATGGTTCGGCACATTTGTACCGGCAGCAATCATCAGCGGCGCATCGCTGACCTTGCTGTTCACGCTGATTATGACCGGTGTGGTTTGTATTCTGATGGGCTGCGGTATTCCGACAACCGCAAACTACATCATCATGGCAACCATTGCCGCACCAACACTGGCACTACTTGGTGTTGAGCCGATCGTCGCACATTTCTTCGTCTTTTATTACGGGGTTCTGGCCGATATCACACCGCCGGTGGCGCTGGCTGCCTATGCCGCGGCGGGCATGGCCGGCGCTGATCCGTTCAAAACCGGTAATACAGCCTTCCGCTTAGGCTTAGGCAAAGTGCTGGTGCCGTTTGTCTTTGTATTCTCACCGTCACTGCTGCTGGTCAATGCCAACTTCTCGTGGGGTGAGTTCTTCACGGCATTTATCGGCTGTGTGATCGGGATTACCGCATTGGGCGCAGCACTTTCCGGCTTTATGCTGGTGCGCACCAAACGCTGGGAACAGGTTCTGCTGATTATTGCAGCCATTCTGCTGGTCGTACCGGAGATTTATACATCTCTGCTGGGACTGGCCTTGCTCACGCCTGTGCTTATGCGGCAGGTCGCAGGTATGAAACAGACACAATTTGCGTAATAAAAAGGGCGCTTTAAGCGCCCTTTTTAATGATTGTCTGTATTGTCTCTGAAATCCGGCAATTTGTTCCAGAACTTTTCGATCACGCCACGCTGATTGTTTCTGGAACGGTAGAGGCGGATTTCCAGCGGAATATTCCATGACAGGTCAGCCCCATGAACCAGCTGACCGCTGGCCAGTTCTTCTGCGATCAGACTATGCGGCACCCATGCCACGCCCCATCCGGCCATTGACATGCCTTTGAGGCCGATAGACATGCTGCCTTCATGGACAAGCCTGTGCTCCGGCATTTTGCGGGCAAAAAGCTCGCTCAGCAAATGGCCGAAGAAAGATGATTTCTCATAGCCGAGATAATCAAAAACCTGCTCATCACGTCCGACCATATGCAGAGGGTTGCCGTCCGCATCCGGTGCGCTGATCGGAATAATTTGCTCGAAGCCAACGACTTTATAATCAAAATCCGCCGTATCGAGCAGTAACGGCACCGACGGATGCACATAGGTCAGCAGAAAATCGCAATCACCGTCAACAAGCGCATTCACATTGCCTTCGACGCTGCCGGTATCAGGGCGCAAACGGGTGAAAAGCGGCGATGCGACATCCCCGATATTTTTCAGCCATGGCGGGAAAAATGTGAAAGACAAAGTATGCAGCGCAATGAAGGAGATCGTCTGCGCTTCCAATGTCTGATTAGCCTGAAAACCATGGCGCACCTGATAAAGCGACTTCAGTGTTTCTTGCGCCACGGGAATAAATTTCTCACCGGCCTCGGTCAGACGTGACGGATAGGTTGCACGATCGATCAATGTTGTGCCGAGCCAGGTTT
>JAIRVW010000158.1 GCA_031253705.1 Brucellaceae bacterium | reverse complement strand
ATAATGAGCAATATATTGTGCCTGCGAGCTCGAATTCTGAACACCGAAATATTTGTCCTGTATGTTATCCGTGGACAACACATCGCCGGTACCGTCTGTTGCCTGCTTCATCAGAACTTCGGTTTTGTCGGACTTAGCGCCAATAATATAAGTCGCCGGAACATCATATGGCAGTGAGAAGTCTACAATCTTGCTTCGCTCATCTGTAATTGAAAAAGCACCGACAATAAAATCCACTTTCTCTTCTTTCAATGAAGGGATAAGCGCATCCCAGGCCATTTGTTTAATCTCACAACCCTCTGCAATCTGATCGCAAACTGCCTTCGTCAGCTCGGCTTCGATCCCGACCCAATTGCCTCCTGCATCAATAGAAGTCATTGGCATATATGGTTCGGGTGTCATGCCAAGGCGGAGCGGATCAGCCAGGGCTGTTGAGGATGTGAAAATGACTAAACCAACGGTAAGAAAAAATGCCTTGTTCATGCTTCTCTCTTTTATATTTCGTTTGTTTGGGTTTGATACAGCGACTGAGCGCTCATTTACATGTATCAAACCAACGCAGCGACATACATGAAAGTCCGTCATCAACCAACGCTATCCGCGCATCATTACAGCCTTAAAGCCCGCTTTTAAGATCATCTCCCGCACACAACCAATGGTCACCCTGCGGCACACAAAGAAACACTGTGGTATAGGCAGAAGACGGAGACAACAAATGCCTGCGATTCTTTCCGGCATTCATAGTTATCCCCCCTGTGTTACCCCGGTCATTTAGAGGAATATTGGCAGAAAGAAGATATACAATCCAATACTACTAAGCTATTCACCGATACTAAAAACCATATGATTGGAACCTGAATGCCAGTCTCATTTCGTCAGCTTCGCCAGTTTCTTACACTGTCTCAAGAGCTCCATTTTGGGCGCGCCGCAAGCCGGCTCGGCATTTCACAACCCCCACTCAGCGCCAGCCTGCGGCAAATGGAAGAGCGTCTCGGCTTTCATCTGATGGAACGGAACAGCAAAACGGTGCGTTTAACGCCGGCAGGTGTCGTGTTTGCTGAGCACGCCGAACGGATATTGAATCAGGTAGAAACTGCGCGGGCTGCTGCGGCACAAACTGCTCAGGAAGCGACAGGTGAGCTGACAGTCGCTTTCGTACCCTCAATGCTCTTCCGGTATTTTCCGGCTAAATTACGAGCCTTTCGCGATAATCATCCACAAGTAAAACTCATGCTCTGTGAGATGAACACATCAGAACAGGTCGAAGCGCTGCGCTATCACCGTATTGATGTCGGTTTTGTACACGCCTTGCCTTTTCCGGAGAGTATTGCGCACCGTGTTATTGAGACAGAACGCCTTGTTTGCTGCGTACCTCGGCAACATCGTCTGGCAGGGCGCAGCCGCATTGCGATTAAAGAACTATCGGGAGAGCAAGTCCTCGTCGTCGCCCGGGACTACGCCACGCAGTATCATGACAAAATCGCGGACCTCTTACATGCGGAAGGCATAAAAACGAATACAAATTTTCATATCCGCTACGGATTTACGATTATAGCGCTTGTGGCACAGGGAATGGGCGTTTCACTTGTCCCTGCCTCACTCGCCCGAAGTCACCTTGCCGATGTCACATTTATTGAAATTGAAGAACGGCAGGCGGAACACGATGTGGCAATGATCTGGCGGCAAGGCGACAAAACCAATCCGCTTGCAGCGTTTTTAACAAGGTTTGGTGTCTCTGAGAATTGACGATGTGGTAACAGCATTTGTGGCGCCATCTCAGATGCTGCTGCAACTGAAGTTCTGAGCCCCGCTCACGGGGCTCTCAGTTTCAAATCAATTTCCAGCTGTTTTAAGGTGTCATCAATCACCTCTGCATCAAACGGGATCGCAAATACAAGTGCCTCACACCCTGAGTTTATGTCCTTACGCATAAACTCACGCAAAGCTTGCTGCTTCTCACCTGCGGCACTCAGAAGACTGCCATTCAGCGCATGCATTCGCTGACAATGGCCATATTGGTTGTTTAATTTATCGTAATATTCGAGCGCCTGATATAAATCACCCGTCGTCAGAGCATCAAAGGCAAGATAGCTGTTCGCTTCGAATCCGACTTTTCCATATACAGCCTTATTTGCATCAGCCATCGCAGAGCTAAATTTCGCAGCCTGACGATGTGCCGTGAAATTTTCCTTCTTCACCAATGCATACATTTCTGGCCTTAGAGATGTTCCACTATCGAAAACCTCGCCATCAAAAATATTGGCATTAATAAATGCGCCGGAGCGCATCGAACAAGCTGGTATTGCCAGTAACTGATCGGCGCCATTTTTCCAAAAGACGGATTTATTCTCGGGAGAGACGGTCTGCGCATCGCGGATAATATTGCGCATTTGCGATTGCACTAACTCCCGGTCTGCCGTTTCAATCGCATTCAAACAAATAGAGGATGCATACAGAAACTTGCTCCAGCCCATAACTTCATCGCTCCAGACCGGTAAGGCTTCATCAAATAACGGCATAGACGTTGCCGGTGAATCCTCTTTCATCAGTATCCCTATTGAATTCGCAAATTCCGGTGCAATAGTGCCTTGAAAGATCATAAAGGCAAAATTTATGTCATCAGGATAGGGCTTGCCCCAGCCTCTTCCTGCCTGAAACTGGATGTTCTCTTGCGTTCTTTTATAAGAAGCCTTCGCATCAACCGATGCAATTAACCTATCATCCGGCAGATCAAGCAACATCTGGATTTGCAGGGCACCTTTAGAAATGGCAGGCCTGTCGAAACGTGTTATTTCACGGAACTGACGTTCAATCGCCACCTTCAGCAACAGCTTTCGGATTTCGTCAGCCGCAGAAATAATGACAGGCGCATCAGTCTCTTGCGGCGGCATTAATTGCCATAACACGGCTTCGAAGCGCGGCTCCGAAACAGCAGGCCAGATGAAGGTCGTCCATTCTGTTAGTGACTGCTCTATCTTCCGTCGCTCACTCATGGAGGAAGCCCGATAAAGATCAGCAATCTTTCTCAGTTTGCGTCCTCGCTCAATCAACGGAGTAAGCGGCACTGTAGCCGTTAATTCCCGCGAGGATAGTGCATTAATCTTTTGAGGGATTTTCGCGGTCCCCAATGAAGTCCGCAAGTCAGAAACCTTGAGTTCCTGTCCGTTAGGCTCTGCAGCAATATAAGATAGCGGGGCATAGATTTGGTCAAAAAGCCCTATAAAATCAGCGGTCGGAATAGCGTGATTGTCGGCGGTTACATCTAACAGCGCTAACATTTGTTCCGACAGCACCGTTTCAGCCGTCTTTTCAAGAACATCTCTATAAAACCACGACTGAGACACTAAAATCAGCGGCAAAGTCATCGCAACAACAGTAACAAATTCGAAAATCGACAAATAACTTGCCAAAACTGTTGGCCTGCGGGAAAATTTTAAAAAATTCCGGCGCTCGGCAGATGGCATAATGCCCAGCCTGTCTGCCTGCGCAACGTAATGAATATTCTGCTCTACCGCGCGCCTGTGATAGGTTACAGCGCAATATACTCTCATAAGCGCAAAAACGATGAGCGCAGCAACAGCCGGTACAAACCAACGCACATTATAATTGTACAAGACAACACAAATTGCGGCACTGATCCCTGCAACGGCCAAAGCACTTTTTTTATAATTAGCACTCAAAAGCTGGGCTGCAGGTGCAACAAGTCCGGAATATTTCAGCTTAAACGGCCAGCGCCCTGTTGCTTCAGCCTTGTTAAAATATTGCAGAAGTTCATCTTCTTCAAATAAAGCTTCTTTATCATCCGCTGTAAAAAGCGGCATTTGATTATCTGCTCTTTTATAAGCAGTTTTAGCGTTATTGCGCCGGTCAATAACTTGCCGTGCAGACTGTGCAAATGCCAGCCATGCAAGATAATTATCGGCAGCCTCCGAATAGCTGAGTTGTGCAAAGCGTGTCCCGAACCACGAAAACTCACATTCCGCTTCGATCTGCTCAACAATCGCCGCAGAACCATAACCAGCCTCAAACCCGACCAGATCAACAGCGCGGTATTGACTTGGCTCCGGCAGAAACTCATGCAAACGCCGTGCAATAGTCTCGTGAAATGCACGGTGCTCATTAAAGCCCAGAGATGTTGCCTGATCAAATAAGGCTGACCAACTTGCGGCCTTCCATAATTTACATGTTATATTGTCACGGCCTTGCGCATCTGTAATCATCGCGTCCAGCTGACTGTAAAGCTGCCGGAGATTTTCCTGTTCCTCCTGCGCAAACGGGTTCTCTGCGGGTTTATGATCTTCCGCATCCGGTGCAGCTTCAGCTTCGCTCACAACCGGCGAAACATCATCAGCCTCCGCTTCAGAATATGCATTTTCGTCTTCTATCTGCGCAATAAACAATGCTCTGTCACGCGCTTCCACCAGACGCTGAAAACCGGCAGGGTCTTCATCAGGCCGGAATTCCTTTAGCTTGCGCGCATAGGCACGACGTATCTTCCGCTCATCAGCCGTTTTTTCCAGATCCAGCAGCTTCCAGCAATCGTCAAACATATTTTATCCTTACAGCACTGAATGTTCGAACTGCCGTAAGGCGTCTGAAAACTGTTGTCTGACTTCCTGCATATCGCGGATGGATTGATCCTCAAGGCAGCGCTCAAACCAAAACAGCAACTCTTTAAGCTGTTCCCGCGTGTCGCCCAGCATTTCCGCGTAAATGCGCTCAGCACGCGCAATCAGCACGCGGTTTTCCTGCTGCTCACGAGGCAGCATTTTGATCGATGACAGAGCAGAAAACCGCTTTTGCAACTCAGCATCAGTAAGATTGGCCTGATTTTTAAAAAGCTGACGATGAACCTGACCGGAAGAGACGATTTTAACTTCAACTTCCAGAGCACCGTTCACATCATAGGTATAACGAACATCGATCCCCTCCATGCCTGCAGGAGCCGGAGGCACGGCCACTTCCACTTTGCCAATGAGGATGTTCTGGGAGGGGCGCATATTCTCCCCCTGCAAAACATCTATGCAGACCTTCGTCTGATTATCACAAGCCGTCCAGTACCGGTTTTCCCGGCTGATCGGCACAACCGCATTGCGCTCAATGATCGGTGAAAAAATTGCCCCTTCCGGGGATCGCGTATCCACAATGCTTGTTCCGAGAGTAAACGGACAGACATCCGTCATAATAATCTCTTCAAGCGCTGCTTCCCGCTTTTTAAGACCTGCCTGTACAGCTGCGCCAAGCCCGACAATATGATCCGGCTGCGGATGTAACAGCGGGAAACGCCCGAATAATTTTGCAGCCAGACTGCGTATCATCGGCATACGTGCGGCACCACCAACCAGCACGACCTGATCAATCTTAGTGATATCGATACGGGCATCGCGCATGGCGCGTTCCATAGGCACGCGCATCCGGCGGATAAGCGGTTGCGCCTTTTCTTCAAACTGATCCCGCGTGAAAGTCCCCTCACATATGCGACCGTCAACACTGAAACTATATTCCGCTTGCAGCTGGTCTGTGAGTTTGCGTTTTAACCGCTCAGCCTCGGCAAATAACCGTGCATTATCCGCATCGCTCAGTTTTTCGTTTGTCAGTTTATGTTGTTCAAGCAATCCGGACATAAGAACTGAGCGAAAATCATCTCCGCCGAGCAAAGCATCACCTGCTGATGCCCTGATTTCCATAATACCGTCATATTGGTGCAGAAGAGAAACGTCGAAGGTTCCTCCGCCAAGATCCAGTATGAGATATGTACCCTCTTCCAGATTCTCCAAACCATGCGCCAAAGCAGCAGCGGTTGGCTCATTAATCAATCGCTCCACATGCAATCCGGCAAGGCGCGCCGCATCTAATGTGGCTTTACGCTGTGTGTCATTGAAATAAGCAGGGACGGAAATAACCGCTTCAGTAATGCTTTCACCAAGTGCGACCTCGGCATCCTCACGCAGAGATTTCAACACCAATGCAGACAGCTCTTCCGCACGCCAGCGATACTTCCCCAAGGCGAATTGTGTTGTACTGCCCATCGCCCGTTTGAAGGATGCAATTGTTCGTTCCGGATGCGTGACAAGGCGCTCAATCGCAGCCTGACCAACCAGAATCTCACCTTTGTCACTGATACTGACTGCAGATGGCGTCAGTGTCTCACCCAAAGCATTTTCTAAAGCTTTCGGACCGTTCTCTGTCCAGATAGAAATAAGAGAATTGGAAGTGCCAAGATCAATACCGACAATCGCCATATAAAATACATCCATAAATAAGATTCGAAATTATTTTTGGACATATAATGAATTGACACCATTCAAAACAACACATACTTTTGTTTACACAATTCAATAAATAATAATTTAAAAATATAAGTATAATTATAAAAAACAAAATAACTATTGTTAATTTTTGACATATTCCCAAAGGAAGAACCCGACCTAAAACGACGGGAGCCGGAGCTGATTAGCTTGCAGAGGATCACAACAACAGAGCTTCCGCCGCCTGAATAATTTGCCGAAGGGCGGCGTTAAAATACAAAGCCACCCTTCAGCGCATTCATTACGGAATATGGTGCAACCATTTCTCAGTAGAGAATTTCTCTGCAACGAGCTGTTCCGCCGCAGCCATTTCCTCAGCAGTAATAGTTCCCTGCACACCGCCATTGAGCGAGACAAAGGTTTCCGTCATACGATCAATGACCTCACGGCGCGGCAGCCCTGTCTGGCTGCGCACAGGATCAACACGCTTCACAGCACTTGCCGTCCCCTTATCGGAAAGTTTTTCACGTCCGATACGCAGCACTTTCACCATTTTATCCGCATCCATGTCGTAAGCCATGGTGACATGATGAAGAACCGTCCCGCCGGAATAGCGTTTCTGTGCGGCACCGCCGATCTTGCCCTTGGAACTCGATATGTCGTTGAGCGGCTTATAAAATGCATCAACACCCAGCGAATTGAGTGATTTCAGCACCCATTCATCAAGGAAAGCATAGGAGTCGGCAAAGCCCATATCCCGCACCAGATCACCCGGTGCATAAAGCGAATATGTAATCGTATTACCCGGTTCAACAAACATGGCGCCGCCGCCGGTAACACGGCGAACAGTCTCCACACCCAGCTCTTTAGCCGCTTCCATATCCACTTCATTACGCAGAGACTGGAATGCGCCGATGATGATCGACGGACGCTCCCATTCCCAAAAACGCAAAGTCGGTGCGCGTCTGCCTGCAGCCACCTCACGCGCGAGAACTTCATCCAGCGCCAGATGCATCGCCGGTGACAGTGGCGGAATGTCAATGATCTGCCATTCGTAATCACGCCATGTCCGGGCCACACCCAGCGCACGCCGCACAGCAATCGCAACCGCCTCCGGACTGAAACCGATCATAACGGCATCAGGGCGAAGGCCTTTTCTCACGGCTTCAGCGATCTCTTCCGCAGAAGCCGTTGCCGGTAAGCCGTTCAGCGCGTCACGGATATCATCCAGAGCTTCTGCGGGTTCGAGAAAGAAATCACCGGCGACCTGCACCTCATGCAGTTTTTGATCCTGCACTTCCAGATCAATAACAACCAGCTTGCCGCCGTGAACTTTGTACTCACCATGCATTTTATGTGCCTTTGCAAAAAGGAAACTCATCAGCCGTGTTTACAGGCTTTGCTTCTCAGACATCATAAATACATGGGGTTTTCATCAGTTCAATACAGTGCAGCAGTATTAACAACAAAGGTCGTTGATCATATTGCATAAGCAGCGCATTGAACTGATACCGGATATTTCACTTACACGGCATAGGCATTCGTGGTTTGCAGCTGCCCCGCCTGCATCGTTCTTTCCAGCTCTTCAGCTTTGGGAACAGACAACCACAGCGCGATAACGAAGCCGAATGCACCGCCTCCGATCTTGCCCAGCAGCAGCGGCAGAATAATGCTTGGCTGGAAATTAGCCGTAAATGCCAGATGATCACCGAACATAAAGGCTGCGCATACTGCAAAAGCAATAACCAGCACTTTGTCCTTCGGGCGCATATCCCGCACCAGACGAAACATCGCCAGAATATTCGCGGAAGCCGCCAGCAATCCCGCTGCGCCAACCGGTGTCAGCCCGATTTTACTGCCCAGTTTTTCCATTGGTACGGCGAGGAATTTGGTGATCAGATAAACCATCGGAAAAGCACCGCTCAGCATGATGCCGATATAACCGGCAATCTCCAGAGCGCGGAACTGATCCGCCTCATCGGCAATAATCGGCGCGAAAGACCACTTGCCAAAAAGCGTGGTGAAGACGGATGTAAAATATTCAACAATCGAGAAGACCAGCACCAATGTGATCGCCGCATACATGATACGTCCGAACCACAGAAAACCGGTAATCATCTGATTAGGAAAGAATTTCAGCCCGCCCGCGATTGCCAGACAGAAGATCACCAGAGGCGACATATTCTGCAAAATCACAGGTAATGACAATGTTGTCTGCTGCACAGCATCACCGGCCGTTGCAACATCAGGACGGATACCGACATTGAAAAGCATAATACTGACTGAGGCAATGAACACGCCGGCCGGAATGCTTAAAACACCGGACATGATACCCAGCGCCATATATTTATGGTCTTTCTTTTCCAGCATTGCGAGACCGACCGGAATGGAGAAAATAATGGTTGCACCGGCCATAAAACCGGTGACGGTTGCCATCACCCAGCCATCTGGGGACTGCGCCAGTGCCTTGGCCAGCTGATAGCCACCCATATCCGCCGCGATAATCGTTGTCGCGGCCAGTGCCGGATCTGCACCCAGTGCATCATATAACGGCCCCACCATTGTACTGATAAAAGACGACAAGAAAGGAATGGAAGCCATAATGCCCGCAACGGGAATAAAGATCGGCCCGATGCTGTGCAGCCCTTCGATAAACTCTTTTCCCAGGCCTGTTTCACTGTTGCGAATTGAAGCAATGGCTCCGGCAATTGCACAAGCCATAATGATGTAAATAACGATTGTACCAATATGTGCCATTTTCGTTCCCGCTTATGGTTATCATTGATTGGCCTGTTATGTGTCTCAGGGAAAGCAACCTCCCGCCTGCCCTGAGTTTGCTATGCGTTACCTGAACAACTGCGTCAGGTGATCATTGAGGAAATAGCCCTCCGGATCGAGTTTCCGGCGCAGAGCGCGAAATTCTCCGGCTTTCGGATAAATATCCGTCACATCATCACCGGTGAGAAAATGCAGTTTCCCCCAATGCGGACGCGCTTTATAACCGCGCAGGATCGCATCCACATCGCGCAGATATTGCCAGTAATCTTTGCCAGGTTCGCCGGAAACCGAGATAGTCACACTGTCCTGTTCAAAGAACGGGCTGATCCACGCGCCGTCACCGGCTGTAAAACGATATTCGATCGGGTAGATCGCATCAGGATGCTTCTCCAGCATCAAACGGCGCACTTCCCTGACGGCCTCTTTTGCATGGGCAACCGGCACCGCATATTCCAGCTCATGGAAGTTCGGAATATATTCAATCGGATAGATTTCCGAACTATAAGCGATTTTCTCAAATTCGCTTTCCATCGGCGCTTCTTCCGTAATGTCCATGATTTTCATTTCACAAACATCAGTGGTGCGTCCTGATTTAGAGGTCGCAGCTGTATCCGGCAGACAATAGCAATGACGGCTGCGCTCTGTCGGGCACCAGAAAAAACTGAAATGGCGGTGTTTTGCGGCCAGATCGTCATGCATTTCCATGCAGGCGTCAAAATCTTCACGCCACAGTTTCTCATGCAGATTATAGCTATCCATCAGCTGCAAAGTTATTTCTGAAATAACACCGAGTGTGCCGACAGAAACGCGCGATGCCTGCAACAGGTCAGGCGTTGTTTCATCCACCTGCAGCACACTGCCGTCCGGCTGCACCATTTTCATACCAACAATCGAAGAAGCAAGATTACCGAGCTTTGCGCCTGTGCCCTGGGTACCGGTGGTCAGCGCCCCCGCCAGTGCCTGACTGTCAATATCGCCCTGATTGACCATAGAGAGGCCGTTTTGCTTCAGCACCCGCCCCAATTCATTAATTGTCGTGCCTGCGGCGGCTGTCACCCGCTTCTTTTCACGGTCAATATTTTTGACACCTTTCATCTGCGCAAGAGAGAGCAAAAGACCACTGGTACCGACCACGGGGGTAAAGGAATGGCCGGAACCGGCACAGCGCACATTCAGCCCTTCAGAAGTGGCAGAACGCACCATATCGGAGAGCTGATCATCGCTTGTCGGTGCACCGGTATAGCGCGTGATACAGGACTGGTTGCCAACCCAGTTTCTCCAGTGTCCGCCTTCGGAAAATTGTGCAGACGGATTGAGGGCATGTTTTGTGCTTGTCATGTCTCTGTTCCCATTTTGAGCTTCCCGCCGTTGTTTTTATGTCGGTACTGAGAAGCTGTATCTTCGTTTATCACTCGTAGCGTTATATGGCTGTATAGGCATTATCCGCGAAGAGATGTGCGCCATTGACGAAACCGGCATCATCGCTTGCCAGAAACAACGCCGCTGACGCAACTTCTTCCGGCGAGCAAAGCCGCCCCTGTGCTGCTTTGATGGCATCTTCCGAGACATCAACGCCGAATTTGCTCAAATCCCTGATTTCACGCTGCCCGTGCGCTGTTGCAATAAAACCGGGGCAGATCGCATTGGAGCGGATATTGCGGTCACGAAACTCCACAGCAATGGCGCGGGCGAACATATGGCAGGCACCTTTACTGGTGCAGTAAAGCACTTCCATCGGTGTACCGACCACGGCAGAGATCGAAGAGGTTGAGACGATACTGCCATGCCCCGCAGCAATCATACCGGGCAAAACAGCCTTGGTGACCAGAAACATACTCTTCACATTCACAGCCATGATGCGATCCCATTCCGTTTCACTCGTTTCAAGAAACGGCCCCACGGAAAGAATGCCCGCATGGTTCATCAATACAGTGATAGTACCGAGTTCCCGCGTCACGGCCTGCACTGCATTTTGCACCTGTTCAGCATCGGAAACATCACAGGCTGTAAAATAAGCTGAGCCACCGTTGCGGTTAATATCTTCGGCAACTTTGGCACCATCACTGGAGGGCAGATCAAGGATGCCGACCTTTGCCCCCTCCCGTGCAAATAACTGCGAGGCAGCCAGCCCGCACCCACCTGCTCCGCCTGTAATCAATGCAGTTTTTCCGGCTAAACGCTGCGCCATGGATATGCCTCCCCGTCAGGCAAAATCAGGTGATCTGCCTTTGTCTTCCATATGAAAATTAAAGCTGCTGCCCCTGTTTTTTGACGTTCCCGCTGTTTTTCACGGGGGCTATGCATTGAGGAAACAGGCTAAATGCAATAGTTTTTTCCGTCGATATACTAAAAGTTATACGAACACCCGGAACGGGGACAAAAACCGGCAGACGGGGGGATGTGATGCATGATCATGATTTTGCGAAAGTTGCGGCTGTCATCAATGCCTTTGGCGAGCAGGCCTTTGGCACGCAGCTGGATGCGCTGATTGCGGATATTGCTGCCTTTGATATGAGCTGCATTTTTGCCTTCCGGTTTAATGCAGAGCCTCATCTGATCCATGACGGCTACAGTCAGGCGGTCTCCCGCAAAGCGCTCAGTTCTTACATGCGCGGCGGCTATTTGCTTGATCCCTTTTACGTTGCCTGTATCAGCGGACACGAAGCCGGTTTATGGCGTATGGATGAGCTTGCACCGGACAGCTTCTTTCACTCCGATTTTGTAATTTCTCATGATATTCACCCCTGCGTATCTTCTGAGGCAGGTGTTCTGATCGAAGAAATCGGCTTTGTTATACCGCTGAGTGAAGGTGTCAGTGCCACATATTCGCTGATGCGCAATCAGGGACAATCCCCTTTTACCGGCGCGGATATTGCAAGACTGAAAGCAACAGAGCCGCTCATCAGCGCAGCACTGCAGGCACATTGGAAAATGGTGCAGCCTGCCGGTTTTGTTCCTGCACTTGCCGGTGATGATGATGTTGAAACCATGTTCCTCAATGTCTTTCAAAATCAGCTGACCGGTACACAGCGCAATGTTGCCCGTATGATTTTGCGCGGACACAGCAATGTCTCTATTGCGAATATTTTGAATATTACAGAGGGAACGGCCAAGCTGCACCGTTCCAATATTTATAAGCGCCTGTCTATTTCCAGTCAGACGGAACTCTTCCAGCTCTTTATCAATTATCTCTCACACCAGTGAGCCTGAATATTTGACAGCCATGCAGAGCGAACTGACTGCGGCATATCGCCTGCACTGCCCCGAAAACAAACCGTTTGTACCCGCAAAAACCTCAAATAGCAGCCTGTCTCTACGTATCATCACGAAGCACAGATCCCGGTTTTGTCATAACAGACTTGACACTCAATTATAGCCGACCAATGATGCAACTGACAATCATTTGCAACTAGAATCATCATATCTGGCTGTAATGAATATGAACTCTCCTCCATCCGGTTCACGCATCCGGCAGAACTGTTGCGACAAGCCCCCGTGTTGCTCTCTGCCGGTTTGCGTGGCCGGTTTCCTGAATGTGCGGCCGTCTTTCCGGACAAGACGATCAGTTCCGCAATGCTGTCCGGACAAATGAGGAAACTTAATTATGCTAACTGTAGGTGACTACCTCCCCGACTTTCATCTTAAAGCGGTTATTTCCGGTAATCAGACGGATGATTTCGCACAAATCAGCAATGCAAGCGATGCAGATAAATGGAAGATTTTCTTCTTCTGGCCGAAGGACTTTACCTTTGTCTGCCCGACTGAAATTGCTGCTTTTGCCAGACTCAACCGCGATTTTAACGAGCGTGATGCCGTTATCTACGGCGTATCTACTGACAGCGAATATGTGCATCTGGCATGGCGCCAGCATCATGCGGATCTGCAGGATCTGCCCTTTGCCATGCTGTCAGATATCAAACGCGAATTCAGCGCTGCTTTAGGCATTCTCCACCAGCACGAAGGTGTTTGTCTGCGGGCAACCTTCATTGCCGATCCGCAAGGCATCATCCGCTTTGTGTCTGTGAATGATCTCAGCGTTGGGCGTAATCCGCAGGAGGTATTACGTGTGCTTGACGGATTGCAGACAGAAGCACTCTGCCCTTGCAACTGGCAGAAAGGTGATGCGGTTTTAAACGCGGCATAAAAGGTGCAATCATGGCCTATGCAACACTGACAGAAAGTTCCCCGCGCTTTGCGGCAATACATCATCCTGTGCAGAGTGATCAGGAATGGAAGCAGCTCACAGATAAGGCAAACAAGGCCTATTCTGCGCGCCAGACATCACTGGCAGAAGCCCTTTATCGTGACGCACTGGCAAAAGCTGAGATGCTTTTCAACGAGAGAGAACAAGTTGAAAGCAAAGAAATCCTGCCGGTTATTTATAATATTTCATGCCACAATCTGGCTGAACTATTTGAAAATAAAGGCATGAATTTAGATGCAGAGCACTTTTACACCAAGGCCTATGACCGTTTGCTGAAAACCGCAAACGAACCCTCAGCAGCCTTGCCATTGCGCATTTCCTGCATGCAGCATCTCAAACACAGCCTGTCTGTGCTGATCCACTTTTTACAGCGTAACGGCTCCGACACAGAGCAGATGACGCGGCTGGTGCAACAAGCCAACCACACGGCCTACCGCATCTATCAGATCGTTCAGCATTCCGCCAATTGCGAGCAATGCCAGAATGAGCGTCCTGCCATTTTATCCTGACTGACAGAATTTAAAGGAACAAAACTTGTTCAATCTACCAGACTTACCTTATGCAATGGATGCGCTCGCACCTTTCATGTCTTCCGAAACGCTCGAATATCATCACGGCAAGCATCACAAGGCCTATGTCGACAAGCTGAATGAACTGCTGAAAGACAGTGATTACCGTGATCTGTCTCTGGAAGAGATCATCAAAAAAACTGCGCAAAATCCGCAGCAACGCGGCCTGTTCAATCAGGCCGGACAGCACTGGAACCACAGCCATTTCTGGCTGGGTATGAAACAAAATGGCGGCGGGCTGATGCCGGGCAACCTTGAAAAGCAGCTGATCGAGGATTTCGGCTCTCTTGAGCAATTCAAGGAAGAGTTCAAAGCAGCCTGTATTGCACAATTTGGCAGCGGCTGGGCATGGCTCGTCTTTAACGGTGAAAAACTCGCCATTACCAAGACCGGAAATGCCGATACGCCGATCACTGATGGTCATCATGCCTTGCTGACCTGCGATGTCTGGGAGCATTCCTACTATATCGACTATCGCAATCTGCGACCGAAATATGTCGATGCCTTCCTAGACCATCTCGTCAGCTGGGAGATGGTAACTCAGCGCTTTGAAGCAGCAATTGCCTGAATAATTCGGCCTAACAGACTGAATATAGCCGGACTTTGGCACGGGAAATACCGTGCCAAAGTATAATTACTGAAACAAATTTAAAAGCTGGACAAATCCGGACTGCGCCATACATGCAATATTACTTATAAACGATATTCAAATATCGCTTCATGAGAAACTGAAGATATTTTAAGTTGGCACACTGGAAATTTACAATGATCCAAATCAATAAGAGCATGTTAAATCGCGAAACCGGCTTAATGAATGTGAACTTAGTGAGAAAGGAAAACAGGTATAAATCTTTCAATATTCATAGTGCAGATCAGGCAAATGAGGGCACAAAATTTCGCCCGGGAAAATATTCCATTCGCTCTTTTAAAGACACCTTACTCGCCAGCAGCTTTTTATTATTTGCCTTCAATGCGGAAAGCTATGCGCAGCAAATTTACGACGGAAGTTCAGCCTTATTAACAGGCAGCGATGCTATTTCCGGTAACTTCGAGAATATTATCGGTGACAGTTCTTTGTTTGGCTTCATCGTCCGTGACGGCAACGGTGACCCTATCCTGACCGGCACCAATGCAACGATAAACTACAACTCAGGTCAGGTTCCGGATTTTGTGGTAGCGGGCTATTCCGGTCTGTTTGGTACGGGCACAAAAACCACCGCAACCAATGACAATGTTCTGACATTTCTCAACGGCACCGTCAGCGGCGATGTTTATGCAGGCCTGTCACACTACACCGACGTTGTAGGGTCAATCGACTGCCAGAAACTTGGCAAATGTGATGTCGAGAGCAAGCTGAGCGGACTGAAGCTGGACGCAAACGGCAATAAAATTCAATACGACCTCAACAATTCAGAAATGAAAAAAGGTCGCCTCAAGGCTGGTACAGCAACCACCAGACAGGTGTTTGATACGGTGACAGCCGGAAGCAGCAGTTCTTATTTTGCACAGGCAAAACCTGAATTAAATGACAGTGTCTTAACTACCAGCAAAAACACGATTGAAATCAATGGCAGCAATAATAAATTGCAGGATGGTTTAAGTGCCGGTGATGCCGGTATTTATCAGTCTGTTGCGGCCGTTCAGGCTGGCACCGCAGCAAGCACGAATGCAAGCATTTTCCCTAAAGTGTTAAAGAACACATTGGTCAGCAGCCAAAACACCATCAGTATCAACTCCGGAGAGAATAATATCGGCGGTGATCTGAGTGCAGGTTCCGCGACTATTCAGCAATATTTTGGTGCGTTGCAAGGCGGGAATTATACTTCAGCGGATATACGTTCAAATGCTGACACAAAAACCAATACCTTAACCGCCAGTTCCAACACGATAAATATCGAAGACAATAAGAACACGATCCGCGGCGATGTAAATTCCGGCGCGGCAGGTGTAAAAATCGGTTATGGTACCTCTCAAACGGGCAGTAACGGATTTGGTAATGTCAAAATAGAACATTATTCCTACGCCAACCAGTTAACCGCCAGTCAGAATGCAACCAATATACGCGGTACCGATAATGTCATTATCGGCAATATTAATACCGGTACTGCCAGCCTCAAGCATGAATATGGTGATGCCTCTGCAAGCGGCAACGGCACCAATGTTACATATAATGC
>JAIRVW010000056.1 GCA_031253705.1 Brucellaceae bacterium | reverse complement strand
CTCATTATGCATCTGATCTTAATGTGAAGACATATGACACTGCAGATACGGTTCTCGCAGATTTGAAGGCCGGACGAATTGATTATGCTGTTCTGGGAGACAGCTTTGTCAAAAGCTTTCTGAAATCAGAGGATGGTGCTGATTATGAAGCGAAGCTTTATATTTTTGGCAATCCGATATTGGGCAAAGGGGTCGCTTATGCCATGCGCAAAGGGGACACTGAAACCCGCGACAAGATAAATGCGCCCTTGTCAAAAATGCTTCAGGCGGGTGACGTTCAGAAAATACTCGAAAAATGGGGGAAGGGAGCTGTTCCGGTTAAGGCCCCGTAACAGGGGAAGCATGCAGGCTGACTGCTGCAGGGTGTAAGATGATGTATGTTCGTGTGATCTCAACAGAAGCCGGTTTCTTAGGACGGAGAGCGTAGAATGAAAAATTTTGCGGATTTTTTGCCGGAGCTAATCGCGATCCGTCATGACATTCATGCGCATCCTGAACTCGGACTGGAAGAGCACCGCACATCGGATTTAGTCGCAAAACTTCTTTCCGACTGGGGTTTTGAAGTAACGCGAGGCTTAGGGCAAACCGGTGTTGTCGGCACGTTGCGCAGATCTGGCAGCAATCATTCTGTCGGGTTGCGTGCGGACATGGACGCACTGCCGATGGATGAGGAAACCGGCCTGTCCTATGCCAGCGCTATTCCCGGAAAAATGCACGCCTGTGGTCATGACGGACATACTTCCATGCTTTTGGGAGCAGCATGGCGAGTGGCGCATGATCCTGATTTCAAAGGCACTGCCCAGATGATTTTCCAACCTGCTGTGGAGACTGAGGGCGGAGGTCAGATGATGATTGAGGACGGGCTATTCGAAAAATTCTCCTGTGATCGTATCTACGCTATGCACAACCGCCCCGGATTGCCTTTGGGGAAAATCGCAATGCGCAAGGGATCGATGAGTGCGGCAATCGATGCTGTGACAGTAACCATATATGGTCAGGGTGGTCATGGTGCGCGGCCTGAAGATACCATTGATCCGATTGTGGCCGGAGCAAATATCGTTGTCGCGCTTCAGAGCATTGTTTCCCGTAATGTGTCGCCGCACGATGCTGCTGTTGTGACCGTGGGAGCCTTTGTGTCGGGTACAGTATGCAATATCATTCCTAATAGTGCGCAGCTGGAAATCAGTATGCGTTCGCTCAATGCGCAAACCCGTAAAAATCTGCGGAACAAAGTCGAGTTGATCTGTCGCACGCATGCTGAAGGGCTAGGCTGCAGGGCGGAGTTCAGGTGGCTTACAGGCTATCCGCCGACAATCAATGATGCAGACGCCGTCGAAGATGCAGGCAGAGCGGCACGTGACCTGTTCGGGCCGGATGCTGTCATTGAGCTGGAGCATCCTTCAATGGGGAGTGAAGATTTTTCCTTTATGCTGGAACAGGTATCGGGCGCTTATGTGCTGATCGGTAACGGTGACAGCATGGGATTACATACAAGTACCTACGATTTTAATGACGGGCTTCTCGATCCTGGCTCTGCATATCTGCACAAACTTGTGCGGTGCTATTGTGACCGTTAGAGGATGGGGCGAGGCGAGTATTGATCGACGATAGATAAATAAAACTCTCATCGGAAATGTCTGATGAGAGTGCCGGTGAAATACAAAAATATAATCAACTTTATATCTTCTCATACAGTCTCTGTATGAGGGCGGGAACACTTATCCTTCTTTATAGGGGTTCAGGAGCAATTATGTCTGTCCGTTCTGACTTTAAAATCATTCATTTCTCAAACTCTGTCTCCGCTTTTTACGATGGCGGACTGTTGCAGGTCACCATCAGTAACGCGCCGGTCAGCGCGATCTCAGCTGAGATACGGGATGGGCTGATGCAGGCGATGGATATGGCAGAGACATACGGGCTCGTTAAAGCAGTCGTCATTCGCGGTGAGAGGAAACTCTTTGCGGCCGGATTGGACATTAAAGAGCATGACCTGCCGTCAACGGAACCGACCTTGCCGCAAGTCACTGCGCGGATTGAGGCGTTTCCCAAGCCGGTTATTGTGGTGGTGAACGGTTCTGCCTTGGGTGATGGCTATGAAATTGTTCTTGCCTGTCATTATCGCATTGCCTCTAAAACAGCAAAATTCGGCCTGCCGGAGGCGGAGCGGGGGCTGGTACGGGGTGAAACACGATACTTGTCGCGTCTTAAAGAGCCGGCTGTTGCACTGAATACGGCGCGTATGATTTCAGCACAGGAGGCTTTGGGCTGCGGTCTGATTGATGAGATTGTTGCTCAAGAGAATTTAACGGCTACGATATGCACTGTTGCGACAAGGCTCGCCGGAGTAAAGCTGCGCTGTATATTGGAAGTAAAACCGCAGGGCGCAGAACAGGCTCGGCTGGCGCTCTTAACATCACGCTGGGTGCAATAGAGCTGTATTGTACTGCATGGGGGCTGACGGGCGGCTGTTTTTTCGTCTTATTCAGAAAATAGGCAGGCTCTTCTCAGTTTTATTGCCGTCGTAGCGCTTCTTGAATTTAGATATTCCTACAAATGATGAGGGAGGTGTTTTGCAATAAAATACCAATGCTAGAGTATATTGTTTCAATGATTCTCGACCGAAGCGTATGTTCTTCTCATGAAAAATTTGGGGGTGAAAGGGGCTTGATGAATACAGAAATAAGAATTTTCAGAATAAAAACTGTTAATTATTGTGTAAATGTATTTATAAAATACACTTGAGATAAGTTTAGGGTGGAACTGTCTTGTAAGCTTTGGATATCTTGTCATCTTTGATTTTATTTTGGGGCAAATATCGTGGAAGCATCTCCGGCAAAAGTTATCCAATATTTCAATGGTGAAAAGCAAAATTTGATCCCGCTGTTTCAGCGGCCATACTCGTGGCGAAAGTCGAATTGGCAAACGCTATGGGATGATATATTGGTGCAGTACGATTCCGACGAAAAGTTAGCGCATTTTATGGGGACAATTGTCTCCATGCCAGCCAAAAGTGTGCCGGTAGGGGTTAGTAAACACTTGATCATTGACGGGCAGCAGCGGCTGACGACCGTATCAATTTTACTCGCTGCCTTGCGTGATACCCTTGATGAGAAGAATTCTGAACGTATTCAGGAAGTGTATCTTATTAATAAGCACGCGGCTGACCCTGAAGATGTGTTGAAGTTCGTGCCCACGCAAGTGAATCGAGATGAGTATAAAACTATCATTTTACGTGATGAGGTTAAGGTTTCCTACGGAGCAATTTCTGAGGCCTATGACTTTTTTGTCTCTCAGCTTAAAACGAGTCTTGATCTGAACGGGGATCCGATTGATGCAAGGAAAGTGCTTGCGACTCTAGAAAATGCGCTCCAAGTCGTGATGATAAATCTTAGTGACGATGATGACCCTTATTTGATTTTTGAGAGTCTGAATTTCAAAGGTGCAGAGCTTACCCAGGCTGATCTTGTCCGTAATTACATACTAATGCGTTTCCGCCATTCTGTCTCTGTTGGAGGAGAGCAAGAGTACATTTATAATACATATTGGCTTCCAATTGAGATGCAACTTGGTGCTAATTTGACGGAGTTTCTTCGACATTATGCAATGAAGGAAGGGGAAAATATATATCAGAGAGGCATCTATGTTGCGACGAAGATACGCCTTAAAAATATGGTTACTACGAAGGATGTTGAAACGGAGGTACAGCAAATGAAATCATTTGCCTCTATGTACTCAAGTATCCTTAACCCAGATCAGGAGTCCGATCCAAACATTCGACGTCGATTGAAAAATCTAAAAGAACTGGATGTCGGAACGTCTTATCCATTGTTATTAAGACTGTTGGATGCTCGACACCAAGGGTTCTTGACAGTTTTTGATTTGGAAAAATGTCTTGGATTGATTGAGGCTTTTGTTGTCAGGCGCGCCATTGTGGGTGTGCCCACAAATGTTCTGAATAAAATATTTTTGCAATGGGCTCGGCAGTTTCCTGCACAAAACCATACAGAGTGGTTGCTGGCATCTATGTCGTCGGGTGTGGGGGGGCGGCGCTTTCCTGGTGAAGGCGAATTCAGTGAAGCATTTAAGTACCAGCGACAATATGGTCGTGGCTATACAAAGTGGGTACTTATGAAGTTAGAGCAATCCTTCGAGCATAAGGAGCAAGTGTATCTCGCAAACACAACGATTGAGCATATTATGCCGCAAACGATCACAGAGGCATGGGTTCAAGAACTAGGTGAGACTGATGCAGGCGAGGTTCATGCTCGTTATCTCGATACATTTGGCAACCTTACCTTAACAGGTTACAATGCTGAACTTGGAAATCTTTCCTTTTCTGACAAAAAAATAAAATTGGAAAATACTCATATTGAAATAACACGGGAGCTTTTGAAAGAAGAATATTGGGGCGCTATTCAGATCGAAAAGCGAGCAAGTCGTTTGTTGGACATAGCTCGTAGTCTTTGGAGTGGTCCTCAAATTCTAACTCAGGCTATCGTAGTGGAAAAGGTGAATTAAATGGGTAGGGCCGATTGCAGGCTGGCCGGTGCATCAGAGTGAAGAAGAAAGTCTGGAAATTATCCGTACTGTTTTTTCACATCCGGCAATTTACGCTGTTGCGCTGAAAGAAGATAATGTTGCTATCGGTATGGCAGGATTGCTGATCGGCAAAGACAGCAATTTTGACATTGCTGATAATGAAGCAGAAGTAGCCTACTGGATCGGCGTACCGTTCTGGGGGCAGGGCCTCATTCCGGAAGCAGTGAAAGAGCTGATGCGCCATGCTTTTGAAGAACTGAAAATGGATGCTCTTTGGTGCGGTTATTTTGCCGAGAATGAGCAGTCTTTTAAGGCGCAGGCAAAATGCGGTTTTAAACATCATCACACAGAAGAAAAGCAGTTCAACCAGTTTATGAACGACTACCGTGTTGAGCATATCAGCCGGATCGGTAAAGACGAATGGCTGGACTTACAAAAGAAACGGGCCTGAATTTACATACAATGCACGGGGATATGTTTACACAATATATCCCCGTGCATTGTAATGAGAATTACTCACTCAAGGTCGCATAAACGAGATAACGAAGCGGGCCTTGTGTAACAGCATCAAAAGGATAGCAGGTTGCAAGAACCAGATGAGAACCTGCTGCGTGGATATCAATCTGCGCTTCATCCCAGCGCGTGACGGTCATCTGCGTAGCGCGATAGGTATATGTTTTACCGTCATCGCGGGTAATGCGAATGAGGTCACCTTTCTCAATGTCTTTGAGGAAGGCAAAATGCGTGTCGCGGTGCGCTGCGTAGACTGCAGTTCCGGTTTCACCGGCTTTTGGGGTGTTCTGCAGATGTCCGGGGCCAAAAGCCAAGGCTTGTCCGCTTGCCCCGTTAAGGGCGATTGCCGATGCCGCCAGACGTGGTGCTTCGATACGTGCCACCGGCCATGTGTCTGCCCACGCCCATGGTTTAACCTTCTCACCTGTCGCGATGCTCTGTGTGAAAGCACGCTCAAGAAGAATTTGAGCCGCATAGGCTTTGGCATGAATCCACAGCCCCTGACTGAGGAGAATAAGGCCGCAGACCATCACTGCAATCGATAAAATTGTGAGCGGGGAGCGCAACCATGTGCGCTCCTTTGCCTTTGTGTCTTCTGCAACAAGGATACCCATTATGCTTTCTCTTTGCGGCGTGAAAACCAGAAGATGAAAAGTCCGATGAACATGATGCCCGATCCCTGAAGCATATTCAGCATTGCCGGAGTTGCGGTTTGCGGCAGCGGCATTGCAGGTGCCGGAATATTGGGCGCGGCAGGACGATTCTTGCTGCGAAACTGTATCTGTTCCTGACTGGCATCGGCGTGATCAAGGACACTGCGGTCTGCGCGAATGCCGAACAGTGCATCAAAATCCCATCCTGCCGGAAGCTGCAAAGGAATATCGGCGCGGGTGAGAGGGACATTTGCCGGACGGTTCGGTGTCTGGTCTACGGCAACAAGACTTGTAAGACGTGTTACCAGATGATGCTCAAGTGCGAGGCTGAGAATGCGCGTATCGGCTGCCAGTTCTGTCATTTTGCCAAGCTTCACATCCACTTCCGCATCGTCAATCTTGCGTCGTGCCCAGATTTTGGAAATGCCTTCTGCCGGACTTGCTGCATCAAGCGGCAGGGTCACTGTCCATGGACGGCGTCCCACTGTCCCTTCAATCGTAATCGTGCCGGTTGCCTGTTTTGTGCGTGCTGCGATCACCAGTGGTTCGCCCTGATAAAGATCAGGAAGAAGACCGGGTGTCAGGCTGGCTCCCTGCTGTGAGAAGCTGGCTTTGACATTAGTGACGACAGGGTTTTCGAGCTTGTCGAACAGTTCACGCATGCGCTGGTCGACTTCATCCACCGAGCCGATATGGGTGAAGGTGCCGCGGCCAAGTTCAGATGCTTTGTTCATCAGATAGGTGTTGGGCGCAGAGCCGATACCAACCATGAAGAGACGGGAGCGGTCACGGCGTGATGCGATGACATCAAGCATTTGTCGTTCATTGCTGATCTCGCCATCGGTCAGAAACACGATCTGACGCAAACCATCCTTTTGGTGACTGTCATCAAGAGCTGCATGCAATGCAGGCAGCATTTCTGTTCCGCCGGTCGCTTCAAGCGTGGCAACATAGTCGCGGGCACTGGTAATATTGAGTGATGACGCAGGAACAGAGTCATCGAAAAACTTGGTCAGCGTGTCATCGAAGCGGATGACATTGAAACGGTCGGTGGGTTTCAAGCGTGCAAGTGCATAATCGAGACTGGCTTTGGCCTGCTTCATCGAGGTACCGCCCATCGAGCCTGAATTGTCGATGACGAATACGATTTCCCGCGACGCATCTGCAGCGATTTTGACGCGCGGCGGGGTCACATAGGCCAGCACATAGTCGTCATTTCCGACGCGCTCGCGAAACAGCCCGACATTCGGCATTTCGGTTTCAGCCGCCTGCCACTCGAGAACGAAATCGCGATTTGCTGTAGCCTCGCCGTCGAGAACAATTTTTGATGCCAGCTCGCCTTGCTGGTCGATACGAACGGGATGATAAAGGCTTTTGATATTGGTTGCAGGGAAACCGGCTTTGAGATTGACAGTGATTGTCACCGGATTGGTACGGTCTTCGTCCGGCATTACGAGAGGTGTTTCAATGGCTTCATTGCCGGAGCTGCGCGCCGGTTCTGTTTTCTGTTGTCCCCAGCCGCCCTGAATATCAGCAGTCGCATTGATCGGGTCGCTGTTTTCCGGATTATAGCGCGGCGCAACAACAAGCGGCACGCGTAGCGAAAAGCGGTTATCGCTCAGGCGAACGGCCTGCTGATATTCAATTTGAACAATGACTTTTTCATTGGGACCCAGATTGGCAACTGCGTTGGTAAAGATGTTCGGTCGCTGCTGTTCGATGAGTGCCGCTTTCTTGCCTTCACTCTTTGCCTTTTCATAGATTTCTCGGGCAGCTTTTTTCTCTTTGATATCGGCAACGATGACCTTGTCGCCTACAATCATTTTCAGGGAATAAACCGCACTGTCTTCAGGCAGCGGGAAGACATAAAGGCCTTCGACCCAGCCATTGGTCGGATTTTCAAATACCTGACTGAGGCGCGCACGGGCAGTGGGCCCGCTGACATCGATGTTGAAATCAGTGGCAAGCCGTGGCGCTTCGATATATTGACCGGCTTCACTGCTTTGGAGCAGGAGACTGCCGCTTTGTACGGTGTTCGGTGTGACATAGGCCGGTGTTTCTGCACGTGCTGAAGCTATGTTGAATAATGTGAGAATAACGGCCAATACCGGCAATATCAGCATATTCACGAGCCAGATAAATTTGCAGAATTGTGCGAGGCTGATCGCTTTTGCATGGTGATGAGAGGTTCTGATGGCAGGCGACATGATGCGCTCCTGTATCTGTCGGATAGTGGAGACGATTTTCACCGGAGTGCTGTTTTACTGCCAGCGTAAGCTTTGCCAAGTTTTGTCCGGACTTTGCCACATGCCACCTTGCCGCTTGCGCTTATGTGTGGAATTGTGAAGAAAAGTACGGATTCAGGAAAGTCTCATGTCTCAGCAAGATGCGGTTTTGTCCGATCAGTTGAATCTCCGCGTCGCTGAACGCGTGCGCGAGGAGATTGCGCGCCGCAGAATCTCCCGTCAGCATCTGGCCGATGAGGCGCGTATCAGTCTCTCGACGCTTGAAAAGGCGCTGTCAGGGCACCGGCCTTTCACGCTCGCCACCATCATCCGGCTTGAGCAGGCTATGGGATTTGTACTGCGAGATCAGACAGAGGCAGAGAAGCCGAAGCCTGTTGCTTCCAACGGGCATGCGGCGGAAGAATTGGGCTCTTATTCGCGTGCTGCCGTTTCATGGCTTGAGGGGACATTCATCACGCTTCGCCCTTCTTTTGGAGATCGTAATGATATTTTTGCCTATTGCACGGATATCGTCTGGGATGCAGAAAACACGCATTTGAAATTCGAAGAGCGAGAGCGCAGCGATGCGTCATTTTCACAGCGCGGGCATGTTTCTGTTCCGCATCTTTCCGGCCATGTTTATCTGGTGACCAATACGTCCGGCCAGTACCGGATGGCGGTTCTTTCACGTCCGAGTATTGCCGGTGAAATGTATGGTATTCTGACGACGCTGCGTGCGGGGCAGGGCGCACAACTGACACCTGTATCCGTACCTCTGGCGCTGATCCCGATAAAGACCTTTGAAACGCCGGTTTTCGGGCGCGTCACAGCCGCAGACCGGCTCTATGATCAATATTCGCGCTTTTTGAGCAAAACGACAGACGACGGCTATGCCAGTTTTCTGACATAGCTTTGTAAGGATCGCGTTTTCTTGTGTGTTGCGCAGGGCAATCGCCCCAGTGGGGCGATTGCCTGTTCTGCCCGTAAGACATACGTCAAAAATGCAGTGTGGTGCGATCAGCTTAATTGGTGACACTCGCTGATGGCACAGGGATGAATAACAAGTGTTTCCGGCTCTCTGCTATCGGCCTGATCGTACTGCCGAATTGTTTGGCGAAAGCCTCATACTCATTTTTTGGTACCAGCACACCGTCGCCCGGAGCGAGCCATGCTGCCAGTTCTGCGGGCGTTTCTATCCTCGTTATTTTGCCTTGCGTATAGAACTCTGCTGAGAAACTGCGGGTATCCAGAATGGCAAGGCGGCCGGAACCGGAATATGCCGCAATGATACGTGCCTCTGTCGGCATGAATGAGCGGTCCAGCCCAAGCACTGATCCGGCAACAATACAAGCAAAGATCAGTACAGTTTCAGCGACGCCAAGCTTGAGCCAGCCCGCACCGGAAGAGCCGGTACGGCTCCATAACAGAACTGCGAGCAGAGCCGCGGCCGGTATGCCGGGCAAGACATAGGCAAGAAGGATATTTGCGGCCATAGTGAAGAAGAGCAATGGCGTCAGCGCAAACAGCAGCAGATACAGATAGAGACTCTTGTCTTCAGGTATGCCGTTCTTTTTTAACCGCCAGATGAGGGCGGGCAGCAAAGGACACCACGGCAATGTAGCCACGATCCAGAACAGCCAGATTGTTCCTTTGGCTTGTTCACGACCTGCACCATAGAGATCGCCTGACCAGCCGGGTTGCAGGAACCGCTGAATATGTTCCCCGATCAGGAAATAGTGCAGAAAACCAGGTGTGGCGATTTCTGCAGCAACATACCAGGGAATAACCAGTACCGCACATAGGGCAATACCGCCAACCCACGGCAGGTTCAGCAAATCTCTCCAGTTACCGCGCCAAAGCATCCAGAGCACAATCGGGGTCATGGTCAGTACTGTCGCGACAGGCCCTTTGGCCAGCAGTCCGATGGCCAGCCCCAGAAAGAAGAGCCAGCCCCAGCGGCGGTCTCCTGTCAGCCCGTTGTAAAATCCGGCCATGCCGGCGGTGACGCCGAGTGCCATAACCATGTCTGTCTGGACAAAGGCCGCAGAGACAAAGAACAGGCCGGAACTGGCCGTAACCAATATTGCGGCGGCTGCAGTGCGCCGGTCGGTGAAAGTGCAGGCCCACCGCCAGAGGATCACTAACAATGCTGCTGTTGCCAGCAAAATACCCAATCGTGCAGCAAAAGGCGTGGCACCGAAGACGGCGATCCCCGCCGCCGACAACCATGTATGCAACGGAGGTTTAGCCCAGAACGGCACACCATAATCAAATTGCGGGGTGATCCAGTTGCCTGTTTCAACCATTTTACGGGCGATTTCCGCGTAGCGTGCTTCTGTCGGGTCCGTCAGCGGCACCCATATCATCGCGAGAAGCCGCACGAAAAGCAGCAGAAACAAACCCCAAATTATAGCACGGCTCTTCGTCATTTTATTGGGCTTTCAATCAGGATTTGTGCTTCGATGGCGCGGCTGTCCGGTGCGTGTCCGGCGCATTGTACAGGATCAGCGGCATCACCGGGGTGGAGCATGATCAGGCAGTCCGGTGTGGCCGCGGATAAGAGCCGCGGCAACCAGCGTTGAACGTCGGCAGGATTGTTGAGACGGAGAAACCCCGAAAAATCGTAGTTTGTTTTAAGACCTGCTCTGGCAAACAGGCGGCGTGCTCTCGCCGCCATTGCCATGATAATCATCACTTTTGCGCCGCCTGCACGTAAATTGAGCCACCGGCCTGCCCATGTCGCCGGTAATGGTACACGGACCCATGTTTCATCTTTGTATGATAGCTGCGTGACCAGCTTTGCAATCGCCGGAAAGCAATGGCAATGCTGATGGCCATCGTAATAATCGGGCAGACTGCCGAAGAGTGTAACAAAGGTGTCTGTTTGCCGTTTGAAAGATGTTTGGATGTCTTTCAGTAATGAGGCGCTTAAAACCGGACGCATCAGTGTTGCCAGCGTCCAGACAGGAGCGCCGTCCGGCATTGCCTGTGTGAGATTCAGGTGCAGTCCGACTTTCACGCCATGAGCTCTCAACTCCCGTAAACGGGCGATATCGGCAGGCATCATTGCATTGCTTGTCATAACTGACGTACCGTCAAGTCGTCCTGCTTCAAGAAGTGACAGGATGACCTGATCATGAGCGCGTCCCAGCCCGAAATCATCCGCGATCCGCATCATCGTTTTCCTTGCTGCGGATATCTTCAGCCAGAATATAGATCGGGCGTTTCTTGGCTTCCAAAACAGACTTGCCGATATATTCGCCGAGCAGTCCGAGGAACATCAGCTGCAGTCCCCCGAAAAAAGTAATCAATACCAGAATCGAGGCGACACCGACCGGCACGGCAGGAGACAGGAAATGCTGGGCAACAATATAGCCGCCGTAAATGACACTGATCATGGCAATGATGGTGCCGGCCAGAGCCATCAGGCGCAGGGGGGTGGTCGAGAAACTGGTAATCGCGCCAAGGGACATCAATGCCAGCCGGAAGGGATTATAATTGCTGGCGCCCCAGACCCGCGGAGGCGGATCAAGGGGAATTCCGGTTTGACGAAAACCAACCCAGCCGTAGAGCCCTTTCATGAAACGGTCACTTTCAGGCAAACT
>JAIRVW010000238.1 GCA_031253705.1 Brucellaceae bacterium | reverse complement strand
GAATTCACGCAACGGTATCAGGGTATTGTTGCGCTGGACGGCTCTTCGCTGGAGGATATTGCACGCAATTACTTCATGCAGTCCGAACAGATTGCAACGGAAGTGCAGCTTGCTGTTGCCCGCCTGTTTGAACGTGGCGCCGATGGCAAACCGACGGAACAGTGGCGTGCCGGTGGCCTGATGGTGCAGTTCCTGCCGCAGTCTGAATTGCGTGCGCGCCATCGTGATCTGCATGGCGGTGATAACCCGAACGGTACAGAGGCTGAACAGGCTCCGGTTGAAGATGAATGGCAGGAAGCCCGTTCACTGGTTGCGACCATTGACGATTCCGAGCTGACCGATCCGCAGGTGCCGTCTGAACGTCTGCTTTATCGCCTGTTCCATGAGCGCGGTGTCCGTGTTTATGAAGGCACGAAAGTGACTGATCATTGCGCCTGTTCGCGGGATAAGATTTTCGGTGTGCTGAAAGGTTTCTCGGCTGAGGAGCTGGAACACAGCACTGAAAATGGCAAAATCTCTGTAACCTGTGAGTTCTGCTCCAGCAAATATGAGTTCGAGCCATCGGAAATCACAGCTGCCCAATGATTGCTGTACACGATAAAAGTGCCTGCCTGATCAGGCAGGCACAGATCACAGATGCGAAATTATTGCCAGAGATTGAACGCTCAGCCGTGAAGACTTTCGCGGCTGATCAGTCACTGCATTTTATTCTGGATATGCCGGTGATGTCTGCCGAGCAGCATCTGGATTTTATGCAAAAAGGCCATGTGCTGGTGGCGGAATGCGATGGTGTGCCTGGCGGTTTTTTGGTGGCGGAAGCCATGCCGGATGAAGATTGCCTGCATGTCTGGGAGCTTTCTGTTCATCAGGATTTCCAGCGTCGCGGACTTGGCCGCAAATTGCTGGATGCTGCGGCCGAATTAGCCAAAGAACAGGGATGCGCGAGCCTCAGCCTCACGACCTTCGGTGATATACCGTGGAACCGGCCTTTCTATGAGAGTTGCGGCTATCAGGTGCTGCCGGTATCACAATATAATGCGCGCTTCCGCTCAATCGCTGAACTGGAAGAATCCATCGGACTGCCGATTGAACGCCGTGTCGCGATGGTCAAGCCGCTCTAATTCAGAACCGGCCTGTGTCCGGGCATATCAAGTGAAAATGCCGGTATGGTGATGGAGAATAATTTGCCTTCATCAGGGCTGCCGGTCTCATGATTTTGCATCATATAGCTGCCGGACATCATGCCGGATGAGGTGGTGAGCGGACAGCCGGACGAATATTGATAGCTATCCCCCGGCTTCAAAAACGGCTCTTCGCCAACCACGCCGGGGCCGCGCACTTCTTCTGTGCGTCCGTGCGCGTCAGTGATTTTCCATGTCCGTGAGCGCAGCTGTACCGGAATATCCGAGTGATTGATAATCGTTACCCGATAAGCCCAGACATAACGGGATTCATCCGGTGAAGACTGTTCTTCCAGATAAAACGGCTCAACGGTGACTTCGATATTCTCGGTAATGGCGCGATACATAAGAACCACTCAGAATGGCAGGGTTATTGCGGCTGCCGGTGAAACGAACAGCCGCATACCAGTTTAGCCCTGAGCCGCTTTCAGTGCAAAGCCAATATCATCAATCAGATCATCGGCATCTTCCAGACCGATGGAAAGACGCAGTAGGCCGTCGGTTATGCCGAGTTCTGCTTTGGCATCGTCGCTGAGGTTTTTGTGCGTCGAGGTGTCCGGATGAGTGATCAGGCTTTTGGCATCGCCGAGATTATTGGAAATGCTGATGACTTCCAGTGCATTTTCAAAGGCAAAAGCTGCTTTCTTGCCGCCCTTCAGTTCCAGCGCAATCATGGTGGAACCGCCGCTCATTTGTTTGGCGATAATGTCTGCCTGCGGGTGATCTTTGCGGCCCGGATAAACCACGCGGGCAATGGCATTCTGCTCTGCAAGAAAATCGGCAATTTTTGCAGCGGAGCGGGTTTGCGCTTCCACGCGTACGGCCAGCGTTTCCAGACCTTTGAGCATAGTCCATGCATTGAACGGGCTGAGACCCGGACCGGTATGACGGAAATAATCCTGCAATTCTTCTGTGACCCATTCGCGGTCGGACAGAATAACGCCGCCGAGGCAGCGTCCCTGACCGTCAATATGTTTGGTCGCGGAATAGACAACGATATGGGCGCCGAGTTCTAACGGACGCTGATAGAGCGGGGTGGCAAACACATTATCAACACTCAGCTTGGCGCCGATGCTATTGGCAAGTCCCGCAATTCTGGCAATATCCATCACTTCCAGTGTCGGATTGGTCGGGCTTTCCAGAAACATCACTTTGGTATTCGGGCGGACGGCATTTTCCCAGTTCTCGAAATTCACGCCGTCAATCAAAGTGAATTCAACGCCGTATTTCGGCAGCAGGGTTTCTATGATGTACCGACAGGAGCCGAACATCGCTTTGGCCGCCAGAACATGATCGCCTGCGCGCACCTGACAGAGAATGGCAGCCGCAACAGCAGCCATGCCGGAGGCGGTGGCGCGGGCTTCTTCCGCACCTTCAATCGCGCACATGCGCTTTTCAAACATATCCGTCGTCGGGTTTGCATAACGGGAGTAAATGAAACCCGGATCTTCGCCGGTAAAGCGTGCTTCGCAGGCTTCCGCCGTGTCATAAACAAAGCCCTGGGTCAGAAACAGCGCTTCGGATGTCTCACCATAAGGCGTGCGGGTTGTGCCGCTATGCACGAGCTGCGTTGCAGGGCGAAGGATACGGTTATGTGTCTTAGTCATCGGTCCAGCCTATATAAAAGGATGGTCGGCAGGGTTCGGGCCACACCGGCCAATAAAAAACCGGCCTATGCATGAAGACGCAAAAAGGCCGGTTCGGAACCGCGGCCATATTTAGCTACTTCTTTAACGTGGCTGCAAGCCGGCCGGCAAATCACCACGACTGATTTTGTAGGACTGTTATGATTGTAATGTCAAGCACTCGATTTTACGGGACTTGACAGAGGGGAGTGAAATCTATCTGTAAAAGCACCTATTACAGTAGCCCTCTTTTAACCGTTAACGGCTAGGGTGCGGCGAAATATTATTTTATGACTGGACAGATGATGACCCGAGATAGCGGAATTTTGGCAGACAGCGATATTGCGGCTCTGTTTGAAACCGGCGCGCTGACTTCTGCGCGGGCTTTGGATCATGATCAGATACAGCCTGCCAGTCTGGATTTGCGGCTGGGCAGCAAAGCCTATCGTGTGCGTGCATCTTTTATGCCGGGGCCTGATACGCCGGTTGCGAAGAAGCTGGAACGTCTGAAGCTGCATGAGATTGATCTGAGCGAAGGCGCGG
>JAIRVW010000237.1 GCA_031253705.1 Brucellaceae bacterium | reverse complement strand
TTGTTATTTTAAGTATCAATTTCTCTCGGAAGCAGGCCGGCCAGCATGGTCTGATTTAATCTATCCTGTCGCAGCCTGGTCGCTGCTTTTGTGTACAAGACGGCTTTTACGCAGCATCTTTTGAGACACAGCGCATGGCACAATTTTTTAAATCCGGTTTGCTGAAGCGTTGTTGTGCGTATCCTCCCATACACACAACCGGCCATCTCCTGCTGATTAGTTATGAGGAGTTTGTGAGCATAGACAAATGATAAGGCCTCATCCCATGCATTACTTATTTTAATGTCAGGAATGGTGCTTGCCGAAATGAATTGCTGCGATACACTCACCACGGGGAAATCAAAATGATAAAACAATGATCAACAAATCGACGTCTTACCTTAAAGCATTGAAAACATTTGAGGCTGCGGCGCGGCATCAAAGTTTTACACTGGCCGCTGACGAACTTTGCATCACGCAGGCGGCCGTCAGCCATCAGATTAAAGGCCTTGAGGAGAAGCTGGGTTTTCCGGTTTTTCACCGACACATAAGAAGAGTTTCTCTGACCGTATCAGGGGAGAACCTTTTCCGCACATTGATCCATGCATTTGCATCGATCGAAGATTCTATTTCCAGTTTGCGGGCACATGTGGCTGAAAATGCCAGTCTGAATATCTCACTGACACCGTCATTCAGCTCTAAATGGCTGCTGCCGCGATTGGTGAATTTTACTACAGAATATCCGAATATCGAGCTGCATCTTTACCATTCGATTTCCAATCGTGATCTGATCAAAACAGATATTGATGTTGCGATCCGCTGGGGTGACGGGAACTGGCCGGGCTTCGCATCAGAACGCTTAACTGAAAGTCAGTTAATTCCTGTTTGTGCACCGGATTATCTTCGTCCGGAATATCCGATGAAAACGACAAAGGACTTTGATCATTATACTTTTTTGCATGAAGATACCCATGCCGACTGGTCGCGCTGGCTGGAGAAAGCAGGCGAAACCGGCATTAATTCCAACCGCGGGCTGATTATAGATGACAGCAATGCTTTAATGCTCGCAGCGTTGAACGGGCAGGGGATCGCTCTCGGGCGGACACCGCTGATTGACACTGATGTGCGCACGGGACGGCTGGTCTGTCCGTTTAATCTTTCGATCCTGTGCGACGATGCTTATTACATCACATGTTTGCCGACAAAGCTTGATCGTCCTGCTGTACGCTCGTTCATTCATTTTATTAAAAAGCAGATACAGGAAAGCCAGAGCCTTCCGGCTGGTGTGGATGTAAAATCCGGTCAATAGTGAATAGTCTTTGATAAGAATACGCAAACAGGCGCAGATGAATATGACCATCTGCTCCTGTTTTCAGAGACTTTAACTGTACAATGCTTCAGGCGTCTGTATCTGTCCAGCGGTTCCAGCGGTCACGCATACGGTAGCTAAAACCGGCAATGGGCAGAAACCATGGGTTACCGAAGTAACCGGGTCTGGTCTGAAACGGCACCTTATCCAGCCCTTTGATAATGGTCTGATCTCTCATTGCGCGCATTGCGGCGGCATGCCCGAGATAACTCAGCATCATCACTCCGCTGCCATTGCACGCACAGGCATAATGAATACCGTCATGCACGCCGATATGGGGCAGAAAATCGAAGGCCAGTGCGAAATTGCCGAACCATGCATGGGTGATTTTGACATTGGCAAGTTCCGGAAAAACCTCATTCATAAAACGGTGCTGGCGCTTGGCACTTTCCCGTACACCGGTATTGCGGAAGCTGGCGCGGCCGCCGAATAAAATTCGTTTTTTATCAGGGGAGGTACGGTAGTAATACAGCACTCTTTTGGTGTCAGCGACCGGATTGCCTCCGGGGATCAGGCTTTCAGCCATACCATCCGGCAACTCTTCTGTGGCGATCATATAGCTGCGTGCGGGAATGAGCCTGCGTGCAATCCATGAGCCGGCTTTATCCGTATAGCCATTGGTTGTCATAATGACCTGACGGGCTTTGATTTCCCTGCCATTACAACGGACAATAAAACCATTTCCGGTTCTGGTAATGCTTTCTACGGGGCATTGTGAGAATAGTCTGGCGCCGAATTTAACCGCAGCACGACGTAATCCAAGATGATAACGCGCCGGATGCAATTGTCCGCCGTCAGTATAAAGATAGCCGCCATGATAATAATCGGTTTTTACTTCCCTTTTGAGTTCCGCCGGCGAGAGGACTTCGCCGATAATCCGCCCTGATGCTTTGGAGGCTTCATGACGGGCAATCTGCATGCGGTGATCGCGTTTTGTGCAGGCACCGAAGAAGAAGCCGCCCCATTCATAGTCACAGTCAATGCCAAGTTCACGAATACGATCAGGCAGGAAAGAACGCCCTGCTTCAAAATCGGCAAGAACGCCTTTCGCACTCTGCTCGCCGACCATCTCTTTTAATTTGCTGAAAGCGACTTTGGCCTCACTGCGGATCTGACCGCCATTGCGCGTGCTGGCGGCTTCCCCAATGCGGCGGGCATCCATCACGGCGACATCAGCGCCTGCTTTTGCCAGCGTAATTGCTGCGTTTAAGCCTGCAAGGCCGGCGCCGATAACAAGATAATCAACATCGCGTATTTCGGAGTGAGGCGACCCGTCTTCCGGTGGCGCGGCTTCCCACCAGTAAGGTGTTTCAACAAAATTATCGGCAAATATATTCATGCAGCTTTGTCCCGCAGCGGGACCCTCCCGTTTAAAGATCAGCGGCTGGCTCAGAAAACGGACGCATGTTTCTGGTCAGGAATGCGGGGGCAAACCTGTTGTAAGATTTTCATTCGTACCCGAGAGCGGGCTGAAATCTGCTGATAATCCGGTTTCCGGCCGTGCCGGTGCTGTCTTCAACTCTAACTGTGTTCTGTCCTTACGGACAAATGATAAGGTCTGATCTGACACATGACGGATTTTTATTTATAGATGCGGGTCAGGCTGCAGACCGTCGGATCACATAAAATTTGCGGGTTGTTTCAACGACATTCCATATGCCTTTAAAACCCGGACGAATGACGAATGAATCGCCAGTTGTGACAGTTCGCGGTTCTTTACCGTCTTCGGTAAGAATTGAAGTTCCTGAAATGATGTTACAAAATTCCCACTTGTCATATTCCACACGCCACGCGCCGGTCGTGGCTTCCCATATGCCGGAGAGCAGCTGACCGTCATCAAATTTCTCGACATTCCAGATACGGGTAACGGGACTGCCGCTGATCAGCCGTTCTGTAGCAATTGCAGCAGTCAAAGGGGTGATATGTTCAGTATCGAAAGAGAGATAAGTCTGATCGGTCATGATGATCCTCTGCAGCGTATCCGGTGCGAAGTAAAAATGGTGACGGGGGCTTTTGCCTTTATTCGCAGGACTAAACGCTGACTGCCATTTTCGGTGCGTGATCGGGTTGTGTCACTGGTGTTCTGGCGAGATATTCAATGGCTGCCCTGACACCGCCTGAACCGTGGCGAATACCTAAATCACACAGCACCAGCTCAACAGCGCCAAGACAGCCAAGGATCATCGGTTCGTTGAGATCGCCGAGATGGCCGATGCGAAATGCACGGCCGGATAATGTGCCAAGACCACCGCCCAGAGCAATTGCACGGTGGTCACGCCCGTGATCGCGGATCAGACCGGCCTTAAAATCCGGCGGGGTTATAATCGTTGTCACGGAATTTGAGCGTTCCGCAGGTCTGCGTGCATTTAATTCCAGATCACCGGCACTTTGCCAGCTTTCAACAGCCGCATGCACGGCACCGGCCAGTCTTGCGTGACGCCGGATGATATTTTCAAGTCCTTCTTCCAGAACCAGATCAAGGGCTGCACGAAGCGCAAAAAGATTATGTTCGGGTGCGGTTCCGCAGAATCGGCGATAACCTTCAGGACCGTCACGATTATCCCAGTCCCAATAATAGCGATGACGTTGTGTTCGGGATGCAATCTTGCGTGCCCGTTCATTGGTCGTCACAAAAGCCAGTCCCGGAGGTCCCATCAGGGCTTTTTGCGAGGCAGAAAAAGCGACGTCCACGCCCCACTCATCCATGCGAAATTCTGTAGCGCCGAGTGATGCGACAACATCGACAACGAGCAGTGCAGGGTGGCCTGCAGCGTCAATCGCCTGTCTGATTGCCGGAATATCAGATGTGATCCCTGTTGCAGTATCCGTGTGGATGGTCAGGACTGCTTTGATCTTACCCTGCGTGTCTGCCCGCAAGGCTTTTTCAATGGCTTGAGGATCGATTGCGTGACGCTTATCGGCAGGCAGATCAACCACATGCACACCCAGCGCGCGTGCCATTTCTGCCCATGAACTGGAGAAATATCCCGTTTCGGGTACCAATGCATAATCTCCGGCATCAAACAGGTTGGAAAGGACAGCCTCCCAGCCGCCATGACCATTGGTAATATAGACAAACATATCGCCAGTTGTACGGAAGATGCTTTTTAAATCATCAAAACAGCTATTGGTGAGCTGTACCAGTTCAGGATCATTCAGCTCACAAGGCTGCCTGTGCATGGCATTCAGCACCCGCTCAGGGATTGCCGTCGGGCCTGGTGTATGGAGAAACTGTCTTCCGGTTTTCAGTGCCATTGGATGAGACTTATCTGGAAATAAGTAAAACC
>JAIRVW010000350.1 GCA_031253705.1 Brucellaceae bacterium | reverse complement strand
CTCGCCGCAGCCATTCTGTTCTTCATTGCCAGCGGCAAAGCTGATTTCAGCGCAGGCGGTTTCGCATCCAACGGCTACGGCGACCTGTCACCGGGCAAATACAGCCTTGGCGCAGCCTTGGCCATTGAAGTTGTGCTGACAGCGTTCTTCCTGATCATTATCCTCGGTTCAACCTCATCCCGTGCACCGGCCGGTTTTGCACCGATTGCTATCGGTTTAGGGCTGACGCTGATCCATCTGATCTCGATCCCTGTCACCAATACATCCGTTAATCCGGCACGTTCCACTGCCGCAGCATTGTTTGCCAATACCGGAGCTATCAGCCAGCTATGGCTGTTCTGGGTGGCACCGCTGATCGGTGCCGCACTTGGTGCCATTATCTGGAAAGGCTTGCTGGCCAAAGACTGATGTAACCGCATAAAAAAAGGCCGTCTCAGACGGCCTTTTATCAAAACATAATATTTAAAACGGACGATCACTCAGCCTTATTCGCTTCTGCGGGCAATCCGGATGAATTTTCAACCTGCACAGTGTCAGTCTGAATTTCTGCCATTGGCATTGATGCCAGTGCATCCCGCATTGATTGCGCCCGTTCAGCCACCCGTAATTTCAGGCCGATACGCTGCTGCTGATCAACACCGATCAGCTCTGCAATGCGCCACATAATATTATCTTCAATTTCACCAACTTCACCATCCGCATAGACTATCTCCCACAGCACTTCGATAAAGTGCATGCGGGCGGGTGTATCGAGATGGCGCTTCAGCACACTGGTGAAACGATACAGATCGATGGATTCCTGATCCGCAATTTCCGCAGCCTTTATCAGCGCCTGCAAATCATCTCCCTGCAAACCATAGGCCTGCGACAGGAGATCGGACAAACGCTTACGTTCCTGCTCATGCTGCTCACCGTCTGCTTCAATCACATGAAACATCAGTGCGGCTGCAGCCAGACGCGGGTCTTCCTCAGAGAATGTTTGTGTTTTCTTAGCGGATTCCAGACGAGGTAATTCTTTGACGAAACTGAAAAGACGCTCGAACATACATACTCCAGTGCTTATGCAACCTATAAAAGGCAACATAGTCCACGCACTATAGAGAGCCAAGCACAGAGCCGTGTTTTACCATCCGCGCAGCCGCTAAACTTTGAAGGAGTCACAAAGCTGCAACAAAAAGCACGTTTTCAGCAGTCTGTCAGAATAAACGGAACTTCGTATCCTTACGGGATGATACATTCGCATCCGCAGGCACACCCGGATCATCCACGATCAGATTATGCGCTGTATCTGCTTTTTCAACATCCGCCGGAGCCTTGTCCTTGACCGCCTGCAAAACAGGATTATCAGTCGTTTCAGCCAGAATTGTCACTTTGGCATGACGCAGGTCATCCTTTGGTTTTTGCGGCACTGCTTTCGGTGTTTCTGTTTTTTGCGGTTCCGGCTCAATGCTGATGATCTCGGCCTCATCCGTATCGAAACGGAAAGCAGGCTCTTCAGCACTGCTGTTATCCTGCGGGGAGCCCACATAATCAACCGGCAAAAATGCCTCTGTCAGGTCATTACCCTCCAGAACCGGCGACACATTCATCGCAACTTCGGTTAGCGGAACTTTCCACTCAAAAGCATTCAGTCGTCCGGTGACCGGTGATGCCGGTGCCCATTGGTCAGACACTACCCCATCGGCGGTCCATGCAGGGTCACGCGGTGCTTTCACGGCGCGTGCCAGCCATTCACGTACACGCCCCTGATCGCCGGTCTGCGCCTCCTCAATATCCGCCATCAGCAGATAAGCACTTTCACGCGGGCTCAGCTTTAAAGCCGCTTCCGCATTCTCACGCGCCAGTGTCAGTTCTCCGGCATCCAGTGCAGCACGCACCACAACCAGCGCGGATTCAGCATGGTTCGGACGCAGCCCTGCAAGCTGACGCGCCTTTTTCAGACGATCCAGTGCCGTATCGCCGGAGCGCCCGTGAATATAGGCCTCCGCAATTTCGGGATGTGGTTCACGTTTCCATGCGGCTTCAAGAATACGGTTGCCCTTGCGAATACTGCCGTCCCGCAACAGGCAGCGTGCTGCAATCACGGCTGCCGGTATCAGCTCCGGCTCCAGCTTATAGGCCTCAGATGCCGCATCACGGGAAGCGGTAATATCCGCATCAAAACTATTCATTGCCTGCGCGGTCAGCAGCACGGCACGGTTGCGTTTCAGTGCCTCCCGCGCAACTTTGCCTTCCTTACCGTAGGGGGTAACCGCTTTACGGGCTTCCAGCACCTGCAGCGCACCGGTGACATCGCCCTGCAATACCTTATGCCCCAGAACCGCATTGCCCGCCCATTCCAATTGCGGCGCCATTGTGCTGGCTTCCTGCGCATATTGATAGGCAGCCTCCTGCGCTCCTTCACGACTGGCTTCAAGATAAAGCCCGCGTAAACCCAGCAATTTGGTTTCAGGATCAGCAATCATCTCTTCAAAATAACGGCGCACATCATCTTTACGCCCTTCCAGCAGAGCGGTCTGCGCATCCAGCAAGCGGATCAGCGGCTCCTGATCAACGCTCAGCAATTTGGAGGCCTGTTTGCTCATGCGCCGTGCCGCTTCAGCATCACCGGCACCGGCAGCGATCAGACCTGTAGAGAGAGACTGATAGCCGCGGTCACGTTTGCGCGCACGAAAATGGCGCTGCAAAATATAAGGCGAGCGCACCAGATTTTTGACGATCCACCACAGCAGCATCACACAGGCAATGGCTGCAACAACCATACTCGCGGCAGTCATCAGAGAAATATTGTGCCGCTCTCCGGCAAAGGTGAAGACCAGATCACCGGGACGGTCGGCCAGCCAGCCAAAACCCAAACCCAGTGCTGCTACCACAACAAGAAACAGGATTACCCGTATCATACCGTTCTCCCTTTCCTGTGCGTTTTATTGTGCTGCCGGCTGAGCGGCTGCAGGCTGCGCCGTTGCTGCCAGCAATTGTGCAAGCAATGCATCCGCGTCCCGTCTTGCCGTCAGCATCTGATAGAAATTCCGGCCGGTCTGTTTTGCCGCTTCCGGCAATTGCGCCCATTCCGCAACAGCGCGCTGCACATCACCGTTCTGCAAGGCAAATTCAATACGCGCTGTCACCGGCCCCACACCGGAACCGGCCACATCGCCGATCGGCCGCGAGCGCACCAGACTTTTGGCACTGCCCACCAGCTGATCCCAGATACCGGCATCGGCTGCGGGCTTGTTCACCGCTGCAACCATATTATCCGCCAATACGGAAAATTGTGTATTCAGCTGGCTTAATGTCGGAATACCGGTTTCGGCCTGTGCTTCAAGCGTGGCAACAGAGCCCGACTGTTGTGGCAACAATGATTTATAGGTCTGCAATTCATTCAGATAAGAACCGCCGCGATCAATCGCGATTTTCAGTGCATTGGCGGCAATAATTGCCGCCATATCCGGCTGTGTGGCCTGCGCATCAACCTTGGTCTGCAAAGCACCCAGCTGCTGCTGCAGCGCTTTAACCTCATCCGTATCCGTATTCAGAGCGGCACTGGCCTGCTCCGCCTGCGAACCGATCGTATTGAGCTGTGTTTCCATCGCATTCAGACGTTCGGTCAGGCCATTCACCAATGCACTATCCGCTGGCTGTGCCTGTCCTGCCAGTGTCTTGAGCTGCTCCTGCAATGCCGTTACATCGGCACGAATGGCTTCATTATTTTCTGCCGGTACCGGACTGGCTCTCATCATTTCATTCAAATGTTTTTGAGCTTCTGCTGCATTTTTCTCCGCCGCTTCCAGACGCGCCAATAAGTCGGCATCCGGTTTGGCTGCCGCCTGCAAACCGGCAATCTGCTGCTTCAGGTCAGCAATTTCTGCAATGGCCGCTTCATCGCGCATATTTTTTTGCGCCGGAAACAGACCCAGCCCCGCCCATTGCAATGCCGTTGTGCCAAGCAGGACAATCACACCGCCTGCCAGACCCGCAATCCATGGCGAAGTTGCTTTATTCGTCTGCGAAGCGGAACTGGCTGCATTATTCATGGTTTTTCCTGATGCAAAAGGATTGGGGCCGGAGACACCGGCAGAAGAGGCCGGTCGGGATGTACTCTGCGGCGGTACCGAGGTCGCCGGTTTCGCCTCGGCCTGCACTTTTGGCTCCGGCGGTGCGGATGGCTTTGCATCCGGTTTGAGCGATGGTTTCGGATCGCCCACCGGCTCGGCATCCGGCACAATTTTACCGGCAGATTTTGCCGCAGGCTGCTCAACAGCTTTCACATCAGACGGATCAAGATCAATCACCACCGGTTTACGGGTTGCCTTGCTATGACGTGACACTGTGGATTTAGCCATGAGTCCTCTCACAAAATCATCTTCTACACTTCAGATACAGGGTAAATGACGGAATTGAACAAATGGTTGCATTCTTTTCCTGTCCGTTCACCATCAGCCCTGTTCCAGTAGACGCAATAAAGCATCTTCATCCGGTGTTTCGCTGATACGCACCTGTCTGCTGCAATTCTCAGGCAATTCTGTAGCAATCCGCTGGGAAAGACAAAAAATATATTTCGCGCCTTTGATAAAAGCACCCTGCGCCTGTTTATCCAGCGCAACAAACTGCCGTGCCGCAACGGCAGAATAAAGCAAAATCACCTCTGCATCACCTGCACCGGCAATCCGGTTCAGCTCGGCATCGCTATAGGCGACAGGGTGGGTATCATAAGTCTCAGCCACGCTCAGCTGAATACCAGCGGCACTCAACTGCGCCTCAAAATCCGGCCGCCGGATTTTGCCGGTGAGATAAAGCACATGACTGCCCGCTGGCATTTGAGCCGCCACATGGCATCCTAAATGCAGCCCCCAGCCATCACCGGCATAGATTGCCTTAAAGCCGTATTCTTTCGCAACAGATGCCGTCTTCTCGCCAACCGCATAAAGCTGCAAATGCCGGTAGGGTGCCAATAATTCCGGTTCAATATGGCGCAAAGCATTGGCACTGGTCACAGCAACGGCATCAAACTTGCCTTGCGGCAATGATGCGCATGTTGCCACAGTTTCACTCACCGGCAGACAAACCGGCAGATAACCCGCCGCTTCAAGTTTGGCGGCAGTCAAATCTGCATCCGGCTGCGGACGAGTGACCAGAACCCTGCGCATTGTTTAGGCCCAGCTGGTGAAGAAATCAGCACCGGCTTCTGCACGGATACGTTCAGCCGCCTCCTGACCAAGCGCCGCCGCCTCCGCTGCCGCACCCTCAATCATTACGCGATGCAGGCGCGAACCATCCGGCGTCAAAATCATACCTGTAAAGGAAACACGACCATCCTTGACCAGCGCCAGACCGGCAATCGGCGTACGGCAGGAACCGTCGAGACGCGCCAGAAATGCCCGCTCACAGGCCAGCCGCACAAATGTGTCCTGATGATTGAGCGGCTTCAATAATGCATCAACCCGCGCATCATTTACACGGCTTTCAATGGTAATCGCGCCCTGCCCGGGTGCCGGCAAAAACCGCTCCGTATCCATCAGCTCAGTCACCACATGCTCAAGCCCGAGGCGCTTCAAACCTGCAAAGGCGAGAAATGTACCGTCAACCTGACCTTCTCCAAGCTTACGCAGACGCGAATTCACATTGCCGCGAAAAGTAATGACATTGAGATCAGGTCGCAGATGCCGGATTTGCGCCTGACGGCGCAGGCTGGACGAGCCAACCGTCGCGCCCTGCGGCAGATCAATCAGTTTTGCACTGGTTTTGCCGACAAAAGCATCTCGCGGATCTTCACGTTCCAGATAAGTGGAAAGATGCAAGCCTTCCGGCAGAACCGTCGGCATGTCCTTGGTGGAATGCACGGCAATATCAATGCGCCCCTGCAACAGCGCATCTTCAATTTCCTGCGTAAACAGGCCTTTGCCGCCAATCTCCGACAATGCCCGATCCTGAATACGGTCGCCCTGCGTGGACATCGGCACGATTTCAACATCAGCTTCGCTTAAACCATGCGCAGCCATCAGGCGTGCGCGTGTTTCCTCTGCCTGTGCCAGTGCTAAAGCGCTGGAACGTGTTCCGATTTTTAAACGTGGTGTTTGCATCTGGCTCTGTCCGTGATACGCGAATGTCAAAGGCTTCTCTAACTGCCTTTCACCTCAGGGGCAAATTCATGACTGTAATATCATGAATATAATACCTATATCCGGTGCAAGACAGAAAGATCAGCGAAGTTTGTTTATTGAACGCATTCTCCTTATGCAAAACCGCTCAACGCTTTTGCCGGAAATGCTTTGTTAATACGGGTCTAATCGCTTATGCGCGTGCTTGGAATAGAGACAAGTTGCGACGAAACAGCCGCAGCTATCATTGAACGCCATGAAAATGAACAAGGCGAGGTGTCTTCGCACATCCTGTCCAATGTTGTTCTGAGCCAGATTGCCGAGCACGAACCCTATGGCGGCGTGGTGCCGGAAATCGCTGCGCGCGCCCATGTGGAAGCGCTCGACGGGTTGATTGCCAAAGCGCTTTCCGATGCGGATATGACGATTCAGGATGTGGATGCTATCGCTGCAACCGCAGGCCCCGGCCTGATCGGCGGGCTGATTGTCGGCCTGATGACGGCCAAAGCCATGGCCTTTGCTGCGGACAAACCTTTCTATGCCGTCAATCATCTCGAAGGCCACGCCTTAACTGCCCGCCTGACCGACGGACTGGCTTTTCCTTATCTGCTACTGTTGGTTTCCGGCGGTCACACGCAGGTTATTCTCGTGCATGGCCTCGGGCGCTATGAACGCCTCGGCACCACAATTGACGATGCGCTGGGCGAAGCGTTTGACAAAACTGCCAAACTGCTGGGATTGCCTTATCCGGGTGGCCCTGCCGTTGAGCAGGCAGCCTTAAAAGGCGATGCCTCGCGCTTTGAACTGCCCCGCCCGCTCAAAGGTGAAGCGCGGCTGGACTTTTCTTTCTCCGGCCTCAAAACCGCTGTGCGCCAGACCGCAACCCAGCTTGTGCCGCTGAGTGATCAGGATGTGGCGGATATTTGCGCGTCGTTTCAGACTGCCGTTGCCGATACGCTCAATGATCGTGTGAAGCGCTCCCTGCTCCGTTTTCGTGAAACCTATCCGGATAAAGAAAATCCGACACTGGTGGTAGCCGGTGGCGTTGCCGCCAATAAAGTGCTGCGCAAAGGGCTTGAAACGCTTTGTGAAAAACACGGTTTCAGCTTCCTCGCCCCGCCGCATATTCTGTGTACCGACAATGCCGCTATGATTGCATGGGCAGGTGCCGAACATGCAGCCCGCACAGAGCCGGATAATCTCGATTTTGCACCGCGTTCGCGCTGGCCGCTGGACAGCACATCGGCACCGCTGGTCGGGTTCGGCCGCAGGGGAGCAAAAGCATGAGTAAAAAAATTACAATCTTGGGCGGTGGCGCATGGGGTACAGCTCTGGGATGCATGGCCGCACAGAACGGCCATGAAGTCGTGCTCTATGCCCGCGATCCGGCAACAGTTGATGATATCAATCACAACCACCGTAACAGCCGCTATCTCGGCAATATCGCCCTGCATGACAATCTGCGCGCCACCAGCGATGCAGCCGCAGCGCTGAACAATGCCGATACGGTTCTGGCCGTTATCCCCGCGCAATCTATGGCTGCGGCATTACAGGAACTGAAACCGCTCATTCCGGATGATTGCCCTGTTGTGCTTTGCGCTAAAGGCATTGAACGCTCCACCGGACGGCTGATGTCGCAGATCATTGCTGATATTTTGCCCGATCATCCGATTGCAGCGCTTTCAGGCCCGAGCTTTGCCAGTGATGTTGCACGCGGTTTTCCGACTGCTGTGACGATTGCCTGTGAAAATATCACCATTGCCGATGATCTGGCCGCACAGTTTTCCGGCAGCACTTTCCGCTGCTATTCCTCCGACGATCTGACCGGCGTTGAAATCGGCGGCGCTTTGAAAAACGTCATTGCCGTGGCAGCTGGTGCCACTATCGGCAAGGGTTTGGGCGCATCGGCACAGGCGGCACTGGTCACCCGCGCTTTTGCGGAGCTGCGCCGCATTGCGGCTGCCTTTGGCGGACGGCCTGAAACCCTGATGGGATTATCCGGTTTAGGTGATCTGATGCTGTCCTGCTCCTCATCGCAATCGCGTAATTATTCTTACGGACTGGCGCTAGGACGCGGCGAGCCGCTGGAAGGCCTGTTGCTGGCCGAAGGTGTGGCCACCGCACCGGTGATCGCCGAACTTTGCGCCCAGCGCCAGATTTATGCACCGGTTATCAGCACCATTGCAGCCCTGCTCAATGGCAGCATCACCATTGATGCGGCTGTGACCGGATTGCTGTCCCGCCCTTTGAAAAACGAAGATTAGGAACCTGACCTCATGCTGTTCGCCATTCTCTGCAATGACAAAGCCGACCATCTGCAACTGCGCCTTGATACCCGCCCTGTTCATCTCGACTATCTGAAAAGCCTTGGTGACAAGATTAAATTCGGTGGCCCTTTCTTAAGCGAAACCGATCAGAAGCCGGTGGGCAGCATGCTGATGGTTGAAGCTGATACGATTGAAGATGCAAAAGCCATTGCCGCCAAAGACCCTTATGCATTGGCAGGCCTGTTTGAAAATGTAACTGTGCGCCCGTGGAACTGGGTCATCAACAAACCTTCTGAATAAATCTGGCCTGCTGAATAAATCCGGAGAAAATTGTGGCATATTGGCTGTTTAAATCTGAACCATTCAAATGGTCGTGGGAAATGCAAAAAGCCAAAGGCGCTGTCGGCGAGCAATGGGACGGCGTGCGCAATTATCAGGCACGCAATAATATGCGTGCCATGCAGCTTGGCGATAAAGGCTTTTTCTACCACTCCAATGAGGGGCTGGAAGTTGTCGGTATTGTTGAGATCTGCGCTCTCGCCCATCCTGACAGCACAACGGATGATCACCGCTGGGAATGTGTGGATATCCGCGCCGTGTGCGACATGCCGAAGCCGGTGACGCTCAAAGATGTCAAAGCCAATCCGCTGCTAAGCGATATGGCGCTGGTCACATCCATGCGTCTTTCCGTACAGCCTGTCAAAGAAGACGAATGGATCGAGGTCTGCCGGATGGGCGGATTAGACCACACCAAAATTTAAGAGCACAACAATGCAGAACGCAACCCAAACCATATTTCGGAAGCGTTCTGCGTTTGCAGTCGCTTATCCGCTGCTTGATCCGGAGCGCCTATGCCCCTCCTGATCCCTGATGCGACACGCGCAACACAGTTTATTCTCACCAATACCGGCATTCACCACCCGCCCCATGTGCCGGAAATTGCGCTTCATCTTGCTGATGAGGCACATGATCTTTGGCACAAGACCGAAGAAGAACTCTCCGAAATCGGATTACCGCCCCCATACTGGGCTTTTGCATGGGCAGGCGGACAGGGCGTTGCCCGTTATATTCTCGATCATCCTCAGGCTGTACAAAATAAACGCGTACTGGATTTTGCTTCCGGCTCCGGTCTGGTCGGCATTGCAGCCCTTTTCAGCGGCGCAAGCTCCGTGACCGCCAATGATATTGATCCCTTTGCCCGCCACGCCATCAGCCTGAACTGTGCCCTGAACAAAGTATCCTGTGATTTCAGCGATGCTGATCTGATCGGACAGGATGTGAGCGATATGTTTGACGTTCTGCTCGCCGGTGATGTCTTTTACGACAAGCCATTGGCAGACCGGCTGATCGTCTGGTTTGACATGCTGGCCGCCAAAGGTGTGCAAATTATTGTCGGCGATCCCGGACGATCCTATCTGCCAAAACACCGGCTGACAGAACTGAACGTCTATTCCGTACCGGTCACCCGCGCTCTGGAAGATGCCGATGTGAAGCGCACCACCGTCTGGCACTACGGTTAAAAAGAAAAGGCGTAGCTAAACGCTACGCCTGATTGGTTTGTGATGTGTAGCGATATTATTCAGATGTACCGCTTCGCACATTTTTTAGTTTTGTCGCGAAGCGCTATATTGGAGCAATAGTGCTCAAATATAGCGTTTCGCTCCGGCAACACACACGACCACAACACAAGCCACCGCCATCATTGCCATACTAATCGGTTCTCCGAGTACAAAGGCAGCCAGACCCAGCCCGAAAAACGGCTGCAATAATTGCAACTGTCCCACGCCTGCCGCGCCGCCAAGTGCCAGCCCGTGATACCAGAAGAAAAAGCCGATCAGCATACTGAACAGCGACACATAAGCCACGCTCAGCCATGCCGGTGCGCCAATGCCCGCAAAACTATCCGGACGCAAAGCAATAGCGAGTACCAACATCACCGGCAGCGCCAGCACCAGTGCCCAGCAAATCACCTGCCAGCCACCGATTGCGCGCGACAGACGTGCGCCCTCCGCATAGCCATAACCGCAGACAATAATCGACAACAGCATCATCACATTGCCATAGAGCGAAAACTCGCCCCCTGACTGATCTTTTGTCAGAGCAAAAATTGCCACCGCAGCGCTGCCTGCCAGTGAGAAAGCCCAGAACCGCCATGACGGATTACTGTCGCCGCGCAAAACCGCAAAGACTGCCGTGCTCAGCGGCAACAGGCCGATAAAGACAATCGCATGAGCTGAAGTCACATATTGCAGCGCTAATGCTGTAAACAGCGGAAAACCGATGACAACCCCGCCGGAAACCAGCGCCAGTGAAACAAGCTCTGATGGTGTCGGCAGTTTCTCACGAAAGGCCAGCAACAAAGCGCCGCCCAGCACACCGGCAATCGCTGCCCGCAGAACCGTGAGAAAGACCGGATCGATCTCCAGCACCGCAAGTCGAGTTGCCGGTAATGAACCACTGAAAATTAAAACGCCGATAAAACCGCTGATCCAGCCAGCACTTTTGCTCTCCGCCTGCTTACTCATTTTTCCATAGTCTCAAAATTTATTGCGTATTTTTCGATAAATATTGATACACAGGCAAAATTGTCAGATACAGTTTCAGTACAATTTAAACAAACTGTACTGCTCATTTCAGGAATACAGATGTCCTATCATTCCGGATATACAGCGCCAGACGAAATGCAGACGGCAAGCGACACAGCAGAACAGCTTTCCGTCAGTCAGGAAATTCTGGAAGCAACAACACTGGTTGAAAAGGTGATGACGATCATCCGTGATCGTATCAGCGCCATGAGCCTGATGCCGGGCGCGCGTTTGCCCTCCATCCGCCGCTTGTCGGAAACCATGTCCATATCCAAATCTACAGTGGTGGAAGCCTATGATCGACTGGTGGCTGAGGGCATTATTCAGGCACGGCGCGGTGCCGGTTTTTATGTCGCTGAAAAAAACCATCCGCCGCTGATCAGTTCAGATTTTGCGGATACCCATAACCGTAATATCAATCCTTATTGGGTGATGCGGCAATCCCTGAGCAATGCAGAAACGACTTTCAGGCCAGGCTGCGGCTGGTTACCGTCTGACTGGTTGCCGGAAGAAGCCATCCGCCGTGCCTTGCGCCAGATCGCCCGCAACCCTGCCGCCAATATAGCGGAATATGATGAGCCGCTCGGGCTACCGCCGTTGCGACAGCTGCTCAGCACCCGCCTGCGCGAACAAGGCGTCACAGCGGCACCAGCGCAAATCCTGCTCACCGATTCCGGCACCAATGCACTGGATCTGATCTGCCGTACATTTATCCGCTCCGGCGATACAGTGCTGATTGATGACCCGTGCTATTTCAATTTCCGCGGCTTGCTACTGGCACAGGGTGTCAATCTCGTCGGTGTATCCTATACGCCGCAAGGTCCTGATCTGGAAAGCTTCGCCCGTCTCTGTGCACAATACCGGCCAAAGCTCTATATCTGCAATTCCGGCATTCACAATCCGACCGGCGCCAGCATCCAACCGGCTATTGCACACCGCCTGCTCAAACTTGCCGAGCAACACGATCTGATTTTGGTA
>JAIRVW010000297.1 GCA_031253705.1 Brucellaceae bacterium | reverse complement strand
GGGGTTTCTTATATCAGATCTTTTTATAACTCAGTCCGCGCGCAAGCCAGCAACCGATTGTCAACCCCGTGATCGCACCGGCAGCATCGCGTTCGGCAACCACAGTCCAGTCCCCCGGCGCCGGTGCATCCATACCGCGCTGGCATGGCAGCAGCCAGATATCTTCCGCAATCGCATAGAGCGGCTGCATCGGGCCTTTTCCGAGGAAACCTTCAAAAGCCGCATAAACGGCATCGCCTGCAATGTCACAAACAAAAGTCGCATCCATTTCAGCACAATGATAGCGACCGGCAATATCCTGACGGCCTGCACCGGAAACACGGTGCATCTGTGCAGACAGGTTTTCACCTTCTCTGCGCAGAGAAATCACATCGCCGTCACGTTTGAGAACCATGCCCGATGATTGCAGGCTGCCATCCGCCTGCATCTGTGTCATTTCCGGTGACGTGGCAAAACGGGCATGAACCTGCCCGCCCATTGCCGGTGAAAGGCTGAGGCTCAGCTTCGTGACCGGATCAAAATAATTGCCGTACCAGTCCGCATCCACCGGCAAAGCCTGCATTGTCTTGGTCTGCACGCCCAGCGCCGCACGCATCAGCTGTTCCGCAGCACCGGAAGCACTGCCCTGATGGTTGAACATGGTGATGACTGAAAGGCGATGTTCAGCCGCATGGAAGCGCTGGCAACGCCAGCCGCGCAATGCACCGCCATGGCCGGTGATTTTAACACCGCCAAAATTCAGATGGTTCAGACCATAGCTGTAGCAGGCAGGATTGCCGTCTTTATAGAATTGCGGACGCGACAAACGGTTGTAAATTCCGTTCTCATCATTACGGGTCGCATCGATAAACTGATCCCATGCGATCATATCATCCAGCGAAGCGCAAACACCTGCATCCCCGCTCCAATGAATATTATTGACCGCCGGAGTAAAGCCGGAAACAATATTGCCTTCATAACCAACAGCACCACCTGGTGTCACGGATGTATCCGGAAACAAACCGGCAGTTTTCATACCCGCAGGCAGGAAAATACGCTCACGCAGCAAATCATCCAGTGAACGGCCGGTTTTCTCTTCAATCAGGAAAGAGAGCAGACGGAAATTGCCGTTATTATAGGAATAATGTGTGCCGGATTCAAAATGGGTTGTACGCAATTTGCCCAGCAGTTTGCGTGCATCATCAGCCGTAAACAGCCCTTCAGGATCAGCGCCGCAGATTACGGTCAGCGCCCAGTAATCGCGCAACCCCGACTGGTTATTACACAGATCAGCCACGAGCGGACGCGTGCCTTCAAAATCCGGCAAGTAAGCTGCGAGAGCTTCATCCAGTGCAGAAGCTTCGCCGATAGCATCAAGCAATGCTGCGCAGGTAAATTCTTTACTGACTGAACAGATCGGCATCAGAGTTGCCGCGCTCATCGGCACCCTTTTGTCCAGATCGGCATATCCCCAGACGCGCTTGGCAATCACCTCGCCGTCTTTAATGACGGCGGCAACACCGCCCGGTCCTTTATGCTGATCTGAAAGATTGCGCATAACGGCATCAATTGCTGCTTTATCAACGGCTTGCATGGTAGTCATTCCCGCATATTGCTATTTTGTCATCAGGCATATGCCAGCTGCCCTCACAGCTCAAGCGGGAATTTCAGCCTGAAATGCCGCAGCCGCTACGGCGCTGATTTTACAGTTCTTGCATACCGGCACAAAGCACAGCACTTTCCCCGTGAAAATAACGGAAAGCACTGCGTATTTGTATAAAACAGCCTTTATTTCAAATATTTCTGAAAAATAAGATTAATACATTGGCACAAGGATACTGCTTGGTTAGGCTCTGCTTCTCTTGTAGGAGGGAGATTATGTCAAATAGTAATACCTTGATTGGTAATGAGACTGAACAGATCGGCCTGAAAACACGTGCAGAAAAAACCAAGCTGATTGCCGCTGCCGGTGTCGGCAATTTTCTCGAAATCTTTGATTTCACCGTTTACAGCTTCTTCGCTGCTATTATCGGCAGAGTATTCTTCCCGTCAGACAATCCGCTTGTTTCGCTGCTGATTGCCGTGTCCGTCTTTGGTGTCGGCTTTATCATGCGTCCGCTCGGCAGTATTCTGATCGGTGCCTATGCTGATCGCAAGGGCCGCAAATCCGCAATGCTGCTCACAATTATGCTGATGGCAGCAGGCAGCGCCCTGATCGGTTTTGCACCGACCTATGAGATGATCGGCTGGGCTGCACCTTTGCTGATCGTGCTTGGCCGCTTGCTGCAAGGCTTTTCAGCGGGCGGCGAGATCGGAGCGGCCACAACATTGCTGATGGAATCCGCCGGTAAAAACGAGCGTGGTTTTTTCGTCAGCTGGCAGTTTATCGGTCAGGGGCTGAGCTCTATGTGCGGCGCGCTCTTTGGCGCCGGTCTGACTTATTTCCTCTCGGAGGAAGCCCTGCATAGCTGGGGCTGGCGTGTCCCGTTCATTTTTGCGCTGCTGATCATCCCTGTCGGGCTCTATATCCGTGCACATATTAATGAGACATTTGTCGGTGCCGAACATGATGATGCAAGCGGCGTCACCAATCCGGTTAAAGAGCTGCTGACCACCCATTTTCGCCAGTTTATCATCGCCATTTTCATGGTCATGCCGATGACCCTGCTGATGTATATCATGGTCTTTTACATGCCGACGTATCTCAAAGAAATCACTGAGATGGACGCAACCATGTCTTATATGATCAGTGCAGCAACCAGTATCGTGATGATTATCTTTGCTTTGCTGGCAGGGATTATCTGCGACCGCATCAATAAGCGTAAACCGCTGGCTCTGGCGATTATCGCTGTCAGCCTTGTCGCGTCATGGCTGTCCTTTCAGCTGGTCACACAGTTCTGGCCATTCTTCATCAGTCTGCTGGTTACCATTGCAGCACTCGGCGCATTGCTGACAACCGGTCTGCTGATCATCATGGAAGCGTTCCCGCGCTCGGTACGCGCTTCCGCGACTGCAATGACCTACGGGATCGGCGTGACAATTTTCGGCGGCACCGCACAGATTGTTGTGACATGGCTGCTGGAGATCACCAATAAAAACCCGATGGCACCATTCTGGTATCTCGGTGTTATGCTGGTTATCGCCTTCATCGCTTATGCGCTATTCAAAGAAGAGCGTTATATCTGACCCACAATGAGAGAAACATGGCGCTAAAAAACGCCATGTTTTCTATATTCCCGCCTTACATGTCTCTGCGATTGCCCGATACCCGCAGATTGTCCGTCAAATACAAATCAGTTACCTCTTCCGGCAACAGATTGGGGACAACTCGCCGCTCAATTACATAAACATGTCAGCGATTTATTGCGCTAGTGAACGTATAGCCAAAACATAACTACACACCAATATTCGCTGCATGATCACCGGCACCTCGGCTCATACGACAGGCCAGGATCCTCGTTTGCGCAGCCAGTCTGATGTCTTTTCAAGCCCGCCAAACGGAAATACATGCATCTGCGCTATCCGAGGCTCGGCTAAACCAGCCAACTGTTCCTCGACCGGCTTGATAAAGGTTTCAGGTGAGTAACCAGCCGCGAGCGACATGATATTGCCCGCATTCCTCTTCAGCATCATCATGGAATTTCCAATACCGCAAAGCGTTGCATATTTGATCAGCGTGGTAAACTTGGCGGGACCTGCCACACCGATATGTACCGGAATATCGATACCGCTTATTGCAAGATTATCCGCCCAGGCAAAGGCGCCTACGGGATCAAAACCGAATTGTGTCACAATGCGCAGGCGTGCATCAGTCCGGTCAGCAAAAGCCTGTTTTTGCCTGAGTGCTTCAACTGCAGATGCCTCAGTAAAGTCCGGACTACCCTCCGGATGCCCCGCAACAGCAATATCCCTGATACCAAACCGTTCAAGCAGTCCGGTTTCGAGAATATCTATTGTGCATACATAAGGCCCCAATGCCGTGCTGACACCGCCTCCGATGACGAGAACATCTTGAACACCAGCTTTCTCGGCCAGTGCCCCGATGCGCACTTCCAAGGCGCTCCGGCTTTTAAACCGCCGAGCGGCAAGATGCGGCACAGGAATGCAGCCAACCTCTTGCAAACGCTGAGCAGCAATCAGCATTTCAGCATCCGTTTCAGCCGTGCCGATATCCGCCAGATAAACCCGTGTTCCCGCAGGCAGCATAGCCCTGAGCTGATCACTCGCAGGAAGCTGCTTCGGCAAGATTTCAATTGAAGCGGGGAGCGGACGGGCAATCGCCGTTTCAGGCGCAATCATCGGGTAACCTGATAAGAAAGTTTAGTCTGTGCTTGCTGCTGTTTATTCCAGCACTGTGAGCAGAGCAACGCAAATCTCTGGCAAATAAGCGTCAAAGACAATCCACTATCGGTAGCAAGCCGGGAAGCATACCGGCAAATAGCGCCGTATTGACAACTTAGCCGTTGAGATAACGACGCATGCAATAGAGCAGTGTACCCTGCTCTTCGTTCTCACGAATATTGATAACACGCCCGAAAAAGATACGATGCGTTGCCTCATCGACGGCATTGGTGAGTTCACATTCAAAGCTGACTGATGCATTGGCTAAGACGGGCACACCCGTGAGACCTTCTCTCCATTCGCCAAGTGCAAACCGATCTTCCATCGGTGTTCCTCCGCCGAAGCGGCTTGAGATATCCTCCTGCCCCGGCATTAGTGTGTTAACACAGAAATGCCGCACATTTTCGAATGCATGAAAGCATGAGCTCGCACGGTTGAGACAGACAAGAAGAGTTGCCGGTGTGTCGCTGACACTGCAGACCGCAGAAGCCGTAAAACCATAGCGCTTGCCGTTATGAATCGTACTGGTGACGTTCACTGCCGAACCGAGACGTGACATCCCGCTGCGAAATGTAGCTTTGTCCACAATGTTAAAACGGTGATCCACTATGCCCATACCGGCCTCTCAAACGCACTCGGAACGGGCAATAATGAACCAATGCCAGTGTTCCTGTTCGTATTAAAATTCCCTGCCCGCAAATTCAGCACGAGCATTCCGTCATCATCAATGCGGAGGGAGGATGAGTTGCCGGTTTTATGGATTTGCACATCCATAAAACCGGCAACCTTGTTACTGATTAGTATTAGGCGGAGAGCTCTTTGCGGATAATTTCAGCACCCGCACTCAAAGCGTTCAGCTTGCCCCTTGCCACCTGACGGGACAAAGGTGCCATGCCACAATTGGTGCAAGGATAGAGCTTATCGGCATCCACGAATTGCAGTGCTTTGCGCAGCGTATCCGCCACTTCTTCCGGTGTCTCAATCGTATTGGACGCCACGTCGATGGCACCTACCATCACTTTTTTACCGCGGATCAGTTCAATCAGATCCATCGGAACATGGGAATTATGGCATTCCAGCGAGATCAAATCGATACCGGATTTTTGCAGCTTCGGGAAAGCTTCTTCATACTGTCTCCACTCGGAGCCCAGCGTCTTTTTCCAGTCTGTATTGGCTTTGATGCCATAACCATAACAAATATGGACAGCCGTTTCGCACTGCAGGCCTTCAATCGCCCGTTCCAGTGTGGCTACGCCCCAATCATTCACTTCATCAAAGAAAACGTTGAATGCAGGCTCATCAAACTGAATGATATCAACACCGGCAGCTTCCAGTTCTTTCGCTTCCTGATTGAGAATTTTAGCAAATTCCCAAGCCAGCTTTTCGCGGCTTTTATAGTGAGCATCATAAAGCGTATCGATCATGGTCATCGGACCAGGCAGAGCCCACTTGATCGGTTGCTTGGTTTGCTGACGTAAGAATTTAGCGTCTTCAACAAAAACCGGCTTCTGGCGGGACACGTCACCAACAACTGTCGGCACACTCGCATCATAGCGATCACGGATTCTGACGGTCTCACGCTTTTCAAAATCGACACCGCTGAGATGCTCAATAAATGTCGTGACAAAATGCTGACGCGTCTGCTCACCGTCGCTGACGATATCAATGCCAGCCTGTCGCTGATCATCTAAAGCCAAACGCAGAGCATCTTGTTTGCCCCCGATGAGTTCCTCACCTTGCAACTTCCAAGGCGACCAAAGTTG
>JAIRVW010000150.1 GCA_031253705.1 Brucellaceae bacterium | reverse complement strand
GTCCGTTTGAAGTAGGCGAGGGCAAGATTTTCTATTCGCTGGCTGCAATCAAAGGCGTTGGTGACGCTGCCGTTGAGCATATTGTCGAAAAACGGAAAGAAAAGCCGTTTGAAAGCCTTGAGGATTTCTGTGAGCGGGTTGATCCGCGCATGGTCAACCGCCGTGTGTTTGAAAGCCTGATTAATGCCGGTGCGCTGGATTGTTTTGGTGTTGACCGCTCGGCTCTGAGTTCCGGTATGGACAGCCTGATGGCTTATACCCAGCGCACACAGGAAAATGCCAATAGCGGTCAGTCGGATATTTTTGGCTCCGGTCTGGTGCCGAAAGAAAAACTGCAGCTGCCGGTGGTAACACCTTGGACATCCTCAGAGAAACTGCATCGCGAATTGCAGGCCGCAGGCTTCTATCTCTCCGCACATCCGCTGGATGATTATAATGAATCACTGCAGAAAATGCGTGTTCAGAGCTGGGCTGATTTCTCCAATGCGGTGAAAAAGGGCGCAACCAACGGTCGTTTGGCCGGAACCGTGATCAGCAAGCAGGAGCGCAAGACCAAGACCGGCAATAAGATGGGCATCATCGCCTTTTCCGATGCGACAGGTCAGTTTGAATCGGTATTGTTTTCCGAAGCGCTTCAGCAGTTCCGCGACCTGCTGGAACCCGGTCGCTCGGTGGTAATTACCGTTTCCGCTGAGAACCGGCCGGAAGGCGTGAGTCTGCGTATTGCTACGGTTGTGTCACTGGAAGATGAGGCCAGCCGCCTGCAAAAGGCGCTGCGTCTGTTCCTGCGTAACAGCGATGCACTGGATCAGATTGTCCCTTATTTCAAAACCCGTGGTGACGGTGAGGTCAGCTTTATCGTGATCAAAGATAATGGTCAGCGTGAGGTCGAAGTTGCCTTGCCGGATCGCTACCGTATCAGCCCGCAGATCGCCAGCGCGATGAAAGCCATCAGCGGTGTGGTGGATGTGGAGCTCGTCAGCTGATCCGTACTGCATAAGGCATCTTGTAGGTCGTTATATGTTTCGTATATAGTCTGTATACGAAACATATGTGAGAGCCTTATGGGTATTGTGAATATTGAAGACGAGCTGCATGAGCAGCTGCGTCTTGCAAGCAAGGTGACCTGCCGGTCTATTAATGCGCAGGCTGCCTTCTGGATCAAAATCGGCATGCTGTGCGAGACCAATCCGACGCTCAGCTTTTCAGAGATTATGCGCCGTGAGCTGAATGCTGCCGGTGTTGCAGTGTCATCGCTGAGTGTGAGTGAAGCATGATTAAGCAACCACAGGAACTGGCACTGATGGCTGAAGCAGGGCGCTTGCTGGCCTCTGTTTTTGAAATGCTGGATTCAATCCCGCTTGAAGGTGTCTCAACGCTTGAGATCAACGACAGGGTAGATCGCTTTATCACTGAGGATTTACAGTCGCGTCCGGCCAGTAAAGGCCAGTATGGCTACGGCTTTGTGCTGAATTCTTCAATCAATCATGTGGTTTGCCACGGTGTACCGTCACAATCGGATGTGCTGAAAAACGGTGATATCGTCAATTTTGATATTACGCTGGAGAAAAACGGTTATATCGCGGATTCCAGCAAGACCTATTGTGTCGGCGAGGTGAATGCCGCTGCCAAACGACTGGTGCGCACGGCCTATGAAGCGATGTGGATGGGCATTGCGGCTGTTCGACCAGGTGCGCGGATCGGTGATATCGGCTGGGCAATCGAGCATCATGCCAAGCGTAATGGTTATTCGGTTGTGCATGATTATTGCGGGCATGGTATAGGCCGTGAGATGCATGAAGAACCGCAAATCCTCAATTTCGGCAAACCTGGTACGGGTCTGTTTCTTCAGCAAGGCATGGTTTTCACCATTGAGCCGATGCTCAATCAGGGACGGCGCAATGTGAAGACCGAAGCCGATGAATGGACTGTTACCACAAAAGACGGGTTACTCTCGGCTCAGTTCGAGCATACGGTTGCAGTCACCGCAACCGGCGTATCGGTGCTGACCTTACGGGCGGATGAAAAGAATTCACCGCAGGCAAAGCGTCTCGGTTTGGTTGTGGCCAGATAAAAGAAAGCCTGCAATTAATGCAGGCTTTCTGTTTTAGCTTTTAATACGCTGCGGTGAAGCGCTGGCGGATATGTTTACCCTGTTCCGCTTCATCGAGAATGGCGACGGCCAGATCACCGACGGTGATTTTGCTTTCGCCCTTGTCGTCAAAGACCGGAGAATCCTTGCCAAGACGGAATGTACCGGTGGCTTCACCCGGAACCAGTAGAATGGCTGGTGAGATGAAAGTCCAGTCCAGATCATTCTCGGCTTTCAGATCATTGAGTGCCTGACGGGCACCCAACGCACCTTCTTTATATTCGGCCGGAAACTCCGGAGAATCTACCAGCTGTTGGCCGTTGATTTCGAGGCTGCCTGCGCCGCCAACGGCGATCAGACGCTTGATGCCGGCCTTCTTCACTGCTTCAGTGATGGATTTGCTGCCCTTGATGTGAATATTGCGGATATCCGCTTCCTGCCAGCCCGGATTATAGGCGGAGATTACCAGATCATGGCCTTTTAAAAGTGCAGCCAATCCGTCCGTGTCCAATGCGTCAGCTTTGACGGCAGTTACATTGGCATTGGCGGCGATTTTTTCCGGATGGCGCACGAGAGCGCTCACCTGATGGCCGCGTTTGACAGCTTCATTGAGCAGGGCTGCGCCGACATAACCGCTGGCACCGATGATTGCGATTTTTGACATGATGCTTACCTCATATTATAAGTCTGAGAATTATTTTTAATCAGGTTACGATAGGTAACTATGTAATATGCTTTTGAAGGGCTGTGAAGAATGCACTTTAAAGTTGGCAAGTTACATCAAAGTAACCACCTGTTCGCTCTGTAAACGCGTGTTTATTATGGTGATGGACAGGAGAAGGATGAAGGCAATGACGTCTCAGGCCAAGGCTGCTCAGAAAAAAAATTCTGTCATGCATAGCGATGAAACAGAACCAAATGCTCCGCTGCTGGCAGAAACAGCCGGATTTGCAACGGATGAAAACGGCACTTGTCCGATCCGCGAAGTGTTGGATCGCGTCGGGGATACATGGAGCCTGCTGGTTATTCTCAATCTTCAGCAGGGTACAATCCGCTTCAATGCGTTACGTCGTCTGGTTGAGGGCATTTCGCAGCGTATGCTCACCGTCACCTTGCGCTCATTGGAGCGTGACGGACTGGTGTTGCGTATTGTGCGCCCGACTTCACCGCCGGAAGTGGAATATTCGCTGACGCCGCTTGGTATGTCGCTGGCCAAGCCGATTGACAGTCTGGGACAATGGGCGGTTGATAACCGCCATATCATGCGTGAGGAACGCGCGCGCTTTGACGCTCAGTAAAACGGTTGAAGGGATTTAACCTGAGTGCTTGTTTGATGGAGGAGATCTTCGCATCATAACGGCAATCGAGCGGACTTTATCTTTGCCGGTTTTGCATTCAACAGCGACCGGTTGCCATGCATGATCATCTGTACGCTGACGTGCTTCGCCGTTGAGTTTGACTGTGACAGTCCCGCTATGTTCGCAGCGTTTAAGTTCTGCAGCATCATAATCGGCTTGTGTGAATCCGAAGCGGTCATATCTGTATTTGGAATTTTTGGTCAGGTCATGGGCAGTTGCCGAGCATGAGGCGGCTGCCGGTCGTGCATTATAATCTTTAATCGCCTGATTGTAATTGGTTTGAAAATCGGCGCTTTGCTCAGGTAAGGTCTCAGCATTGGCAAAAGAGGCAGGGGCAATAACGACGGCTGCTTTGAAAATGGTCTTAAACATGTAATACCTGCTGAAATGAGCCAGAATATAATCTGATAATCCGTCAGATATTGCCTGTGAATACGGATAATTTCCGCCTGAATTGCGGTTATTTCGGCGAAACTCTATTGTTTGGCGGCAAATATGGTGGTGAGGTTCTGTCATCAGGGTCGGATTTGCCCTGATTGGCCCGCAGGGCTTGACAAAGACGGCTCTCTCTCCTTAAAAGCCGCTCAGGATTTCAGGGCGTCTTTGCAGATTCCCCGTATCTGTTGACGTGTCCCGTGAATAATTGCCTCATTCGCTGTTGCAATGTTCTGTCAGTCTTCTCAATGAGAGGACAGAGGAGGGCGCGTTTCCTTCGAGCGAGGCAGATAAGCTGCCGCGCCGGTATCACTTTTAAAGGGAAATGCGATGAGTAAGCGCGAATCTTCCAAATATAAAATTGACCGCCGTCTTGGCGAAAACATCTGGGGTCGTCCTAAATCCCCTGTAAACCGTCGTGAATACGGCCCGGGTCAGCACGGTCAGCGTCGTAAGGGCAAGCTGTCCGACTTCGGTATTCAGCTGCGCGCAAAGCAGAAGCTGAAAGGCTTCTACGGCGATATCTCCGAAAAGCAGTTCCGTAAAACTTACGAAGAAGCTGCCCGTCGTAAAGGCGATACCGGTGAAAACCTGATCGGTCTGCTGGAAAGCCGTCTGGACGCAGTTGTATACCGCGCCAAGTTCGTACCGACCATCTTTGCTGCCCGTCAGTTCATCAACCACGGTCACGTAAACGTAAACGGTCGTCGCGTTAACATTCAGTCCTACCGCCTGAAGGCTGGTGACGTTGTTGAAGTTCGCGAAAAGTCCAAGCAGCTGGTTATCGTTCTGGAAGCTATCCAGCTCGCAGAACGCGATGTTCCTGACTACATCGTTGCTGACCACGGCAAACTGACTGCAACATACAGCCGCGTTCCAGGCCTGTCCGACGTTCCTTACGCCGTTCAGATGGAACCAAATCTGGTTGTTGAATATTACTCCCGTTAATCGTGAGTATGGCGGAGTTTTCCGCTGTGAAATCAGAGCCGCTGCGGATATCCGCGGCGGCTTTTTTGTTTTGGATAAGCCATCTTCCCCTTTCATCGGGGGGCTGCCTTATGTATTGTCACGCAAACTGTAAGAAAAAAATCTGGAGTGCAGGTCTATGGCAGGCTCAGTCAATAAAGTTATTCTCGTCGGTAATCTCGGAGCGGATCCTGAAATCCGCCGTCTGAATTCCGGTGAGCCGGTTGCAAACCTGCGTATCGCGACATCGGAAAGCTGGCGTGACCGTCAGAGCGGTGAGCGTAAGGATAAAACCGAATGGCACAGCGTTGTAATCTTCAACGAAAATCTGGCCAAGGTTGCTGAACAGTATCTGAAAAAAGGTGCCAAGGTTTACATTGAAGGTCAGTTGCAGACCCGTAAATGGACTGACCAGAACGGCAATGAACGCTATACAACTGAAATCGTGCTGCAGAAATTCCGTGGTGAATTGCAGATGCTCGACAGCCGTGGTGAAGGCGGCAGCGGTAGTGGCGGTGGCCGTTTTGAAGGTAGCGGCAGCGGTGGTGATCGCTTCGGCGGCGGTTCATCGCGCGGCGGTGACTATGGCAGCAGCAGCGGCGGCAATGATTTCGGCCGTTCCAGCCCGCAGCAGCAGTCCGGCGGTTTCAGTCATGATCTGGATGACGATATCCCGTTTTGAGTATCTGATCCAAAAGTCGCCCGACTTGGCTGCAAATGGCGATTTTCTGTGCTTCGGTACTCAAGTACAATAGGTACGCTCCGTTCCGATGCTCGCAAATCACCATTTTCGCTGGCGTCTGTCGCTTTTTGATTCAGACACTTAAGTGTTCACAAAAGAAAAGCCCGCGTTTAACGCGGGCTTTTTTTGTTTATGTTCCGCTGATCAAAGAGCGGATGCCATCGGCCACAAATTGCACCGCTAAAGCCGCGAGGATCACGCCGAGCAGGCGGGTGAGGATAGAGCGGCCTGTTTCCCCTAAAAAGCGGTCAACGCGCTCTGCAAGCAGAAATACGACATAGGAAATCAGAATACAGGCCAGCAAAATGCCGAGCAGCGCCAGTCTGGTGCCAATTGTCGGGAAGGAGCCGCCGAGCAGTACTGTGGCGGAGATAGCGCCGGGGCCTGCAATCAGCGGAATAGCCAGCGGGAAGGCAGCCACATTGCGGATATGGTCTTTGGTAATGGCAACTGTTGCGCTTTTCTCATGGCGTTCCTGACGGCGTTCAAAGATCATCTCGAAAGCAATCCAGAACAGAAGCAAACCACCGGCAACGCGGAAGGCGCCGAGCGTAATGCCGAACATCATCAGGATTTGTGCACCGGCAATGGCAAACAGAGCCAGAATGATAAAGCCGATAATACTCGCGCGTTTGGCAACCTGTTCTCTTTCACGCCGGTCCATACCCGTGGTGACTGCCAGAAACAGCGGTGCCAGCCCCGGCGGATCAATCGTAACGAGCAGTGTGACAAAGGCGCTGAAAAGACTGTCATAAAAGCTCATTCGTGTTCCCGTTCTTATGTTTATCTGTGATTATCAAGACTATGCCTGTCTTTGTTATACATGCGCAAGATGTGTTCTTATATGACGTCTGAAACACCTTAAAGATGAAGCGCTTCATCACATTTTGCGCGCTCAGGATCAGGAAATGATAATATTCTCTGATTTCTCTCTGAGATGGTGATAAATATGCCTTGAAAACGCAAAATTGGGCATATTTGATGTGTATGACAGCTGCCGCAAGGCAGTCGAAATTTCGTGATTTTGATGTTATGGGATAGAGTACAATCTATCAAAACTAATCGATTCTTTATGAAAGATATTTGAATAGTGACAGACCTTACTCCGCCGCCCGGTTCAGACGAATTTAACGGTATTGAACCGATTTCTATTGTGGAGGAGATGCAGCGGTCCTACCTCGATTACGCGATGAGCGTTATCGTCAGCCGCGCGCTTCCTGATGTTCGTGACGGGTTGAAGCCGGTTCACCGGCGTATTCTCCATGCCATGAATGAAATGGGGCTTGCCTGGAACCGCTCCTACCGTAAATCCGCCGGTGTCGTCGGTGAAGTGATGGGTAAATACCATCCGCATGGTGACGCCTCGATTTATGACGCGCTGGTACGTATGGCGCAGGACTTTTCCATGCGCGAGCCGCTGGTTGACGGGCAGGGGAACTTCGGTTCTGTTGACGGCGACAGTGCTGCGGCGATGCGTTATACCGAGTGCCGTCTGGAAAAAGTTTCCTCGGTTCTGCTCGAAGATATCGACAAGGATACTGTTGATTTTCAGGACAATTATGATGGCCGCGAACAGGAGCCTAAAGTGCTTCCGGCGCGCTATCCGAACCTGCTGGTCAATGGTTCCGGCGGTATTGCCGTTGGTATGGCCACCAATATTCCGCCGCATAACTTAGGTGAAGTGATCAATGGCTGTATTGCCCTGATCGACAATCCTGAAATGTCGCTGGAAGAAATGATTGAGATCATTCCGGGGCCGGATTTCCCGACCGGTGGTCTGATTCTCGGCCGTTCCGGCATCTATTCTGCTTACAGCACCGGTCGCGGTTCTGTGCTGATGCGCGGCCGCGTGACGATTGAACCGATGCGTAATGACCGTGAATCCATCGTGATCACGGAAATTCCGTATCAGGTCAATAAAGCGACCATGATTGAGAAAATGGCTGAACTGGTGCGCGATAAGCGCATTGAAGGCATTTCCGATCTGCGCGACGAATCTGACCGTGAAGGCTACCGCGTTGTTGTTGAGCTGAAGCGCGATGCCAATGCGGATGTGGTGCTGAACCAGCTTTATCGCTATACGCCGCTGCAGACCTCTTTCGGCTGCAATATGGTGGCACTGAACGGTGGTAAGCCGCAGCTGCTGACACTGATGGAAGTGCTGAATGCTTTCGTGCATTTCCGTGAGGAAGTTGTCAGCCGCCGCACCAAGTTCCTGCTGAATAAAGCCCGCGAACGTGCGCATGTCTTGGTTGGTCTGGCGATTGCCGTTGCTAATATCGACGAAATTATCGCGCTGATCCGTCGTGCGCCGGATCCGGCCACAGCCCGTGAACAGCTGATGACCCGCCGCTGGCCTGCAGCCGATATCGCACCGCTGATCCGTCTGATCGACGATCCGCGTCATGTCCTGAATGACGACAGCACCTATAATCTGTCGGAAGAGCAGGCACGCGCTATTCTCGAACTGCGCCTGCAGCGCCTGACAGCACTCGGCCGTGACGAAATCGCTGATGAACTGAACAAGATCGGCGAAGAAATCAAAGATTACCTGTCCATTCTGGCATCGCGTGAGCGCATTCTTGGCATCGTTAAGGATGAAATGGCTGCGGTTCGTGATGAGTTTGCTACGCCACGCCGTACTGAACTGACACTCGGCGGCGCCGAAATGGACGATGAAGACCTCATCGCCCGTGAAGACATGGTCGTCACCGTCAGTCATGCCGGTTACATCAAGCGCGTACCGCTGAATACCTACCGTGCGCAGCGCCGTGGCGGTAAAGGCCGCTCGGGTATGGCAACCAAGGACGAGGATTTCGTTACCCGTCTGTTTGTGGCCAATACCCATACGCCGGTACTGTTTTTCTCCTCGCGCGGTATTGTTTATAAAGAGAAAGTCTGGCGTCTGCCGATCGGTACGCCGCAGTCCCGCGGTAAGGCATTGATTAATATGCTGCCTTTGCAGCAGGGCGAGCGTATCACCACGATTATGCCATTGCCTGAGGATGAGGCAAGCTGGGCTGAACTCGACGTGATGTTCGCGACAACACGCGGTACAGTACGCCGTAACAAGTTGTCTGATTTCGTTCAGGTAAACCGCAATGGTAAGATTGCGATGAAGCTGGAAGAAGAGGGCGATGAAATCCTCTCGGTCGATACCTGTACGGTCAATGATGACGTGCTGCTCACCGCTGCCGGTGGCCAGTGTATCCGTTTCCGCGTGGATGATGTTCGCGTGTTTGCCGGTCGTAATTCGATTGGTGTGCGCGGTATCAATCTGGCCGATGGCGATAAAGTTATCTCCATGGCTATTCTTGAGCATGTGGAAGCGACACCGGCCGAGCGTACAGCCTATCTGAAACGCGCGATTGCGGAACGCCGTAGCCTTGGCTCGGATGATGTGGAAGATATCGCAGTTGTCGGTGAAGAAGTCACCGAAGATACAGAGCTGAATGATGAGCGCTATGAAGAGCTGAAAGCCCATGAGCAGACAGTTCTGACAGTCAGCGAGTTCGGTTACGGCAAGCGTTCGTCTTCTTACGAATTCCGTATTTCCGGCCGTGGCGGTAAGGGTATCCGCGCAACCGATACATCGAAAACAGATGAAATCGGTCAGCTGGTTGCGCTGTTCCCTGTGTTAGCAAGCGACCAGATACTGCTGGTATCGGATGGCGGTCAGCTGATCCGCGTACCGGTTGGCGGTATCCGTATTGCCGGCCGCTCTACCAAGGGCGTGACAATCTTCAACACCGCGGATGGTGAAAAGGTTGTGTCGGTTGAACGTATTTCGGAAACCGATGATGAAGAGGATGAAACCTCGGAAACCGCCGGTGAACAGACACCAGTTCAGGAAACGACCCCGACGGGCGACGAAGAACCAGCCGCTGAATAAATTTAAAATTAAAAAAAACGCCCCGTCAAAACTGACGGGGCGTTTTTTATTGTCCTGTGACAAAAAGAAAAAAGGCGGTGTCTTCTCACACCGCCTTGAATAAAAGCCTGGACTGGAGGTTCCGGCTGCAACTGCCCTCAAATCTAGAGGGCTATTTTGTGTCTAATTAGACCTCATTTGGGCAAAACCAAGATATTATCACCTGGTTCATGCGTGTGTAATACGTTTTGATCGGGTGCCTCGTGCGACACGCCGCACGGAACGCAGGTCGAAAACAGACTTCTGATTGTCCAGACGTCTGGAAGCACTTTCTTCGATCATCAGGATAATGGCTGCAAACATCATCGCGACGATCATTGAGATTGCGAGAATAAATAGCATCATCATTGTATCCTTTCGCTTATATTACGCACAAGCGAGACAAAGGTTGCATAAAACTAAAATCGGCCCGTATCACGAAATCCTGCATTTATTCATGTTGGTTGTAATATAGCTGTCTGAGGCTGAATTCTGACTGAGCGCCGCATTCATGCTAGGTTCACTTTATCAGCGCGTAAACTTATGCTTTTGATGTAAGCCTGAGGCTTAGATTAAGTTGTAAGTGATGTTTGATTTAAACAAATGAAACTGTTCCGGTGATTGAAATCTGCAAACAGAATGATTAATTCAATGTCCATGAAAACAGCTCTCTATGCAGGATCGTTTGATCCGGTCACCAATGGTCATCTTGATGTTCTGCGCGGGGCTCTCGGGCTGGCTGACAAAGTGATCGTCGCTATCGGTGTTCATCCGGGTAAAATCCCGATGTTCAGCTTTGAAGAGCGGGTCGCGCTGCTGCGCGAGGCCGGTGAGCAAGCCTTCGGTTCAGATAACAGTCGTATTGATTATACGAGCTTCAGCGGTCTGGTGGTGGATACTGCCAAAAGCCTGAATGCAACGCTGATGGTGCGCGGTTTGCGCGATTCCACTGATTTTGATTATGAAATGCAGATGGCCGGTATGAATGCAGGGCTGGCACCGGATGTGCAGACGGTATTTCTACCGGCTTCCCCGCATGTGCGTTTTATTACTGCCACACTGGTGCGCCAGATTGCGGCAATGGGGGGCGATGTCAGTTCATTCGTGCCGCCTGTGATTGAAAAAGCCCTCCGGCTTAAACTCAAAAAATAAGATCAGCCTTAAACAGGAAACATCATGTCCTTTTTGCGTAAATTACTGGCCGTCACGGCTTTTCTCGCATTTTCAGCAACAGCCGCTTTGCAGCCGGTGAGCGCGCAGGCCGCAGATCCGGAAAATACTGTGGTTCTGACACTGAAAGACGGCGATGTGGTTATTGAACTGCGTCCTGATCTGGCACCGAAACATGCGGCACAGATCAAGAAACTGGTGCGTGACGGTGCCTATAACGGCGTTGTATTCCACCGTGTGATTGACGGTTTCATGGCGCAGACCGGTGACGTGCAGTTCGGTAATGCGGATAAGGGCTATAATCCGGGTCGTGCAGGCACCGGCGGTTCTTCCTATGGCAATATTCCGGCAGAATTTTCCAAGCAGCCATTTGTGCGCGGTACAGTCGGTATGGCACGCAGCCAGTCGCCGGATTCTGCCAATTCGCAGTTTTTTATCATGTTTGACGAAGGTTCGTTCCTCAACGGTCAGTATACTGTTGTCGGTGAAGTCGTAAGCGGCATGGAAAACGTCGATAAAATCAAAAAAGGCAGCAAATCTGCCAATGGTGCAGTTGATAATCCTGACCGTATCGTTAAAGCCATTGTTCTGGCTGATCGTAAATAAAAATAAGGTTGCTTTTTGTTAGGCGAAAAGCATTCTGTTTGTGACTTACGCATTATCCAATGCAACGGAGCGGGACAAAAACTGCTCCGGTTTTGCAGGAAATGCCCAAATTCTAACATGGCTGCCGGTCTGGCAGCCTGAAAATCTACAGGAGAGGCCCTATGGCTTATAAAGATCCGGAAAATACACTGGTACTGGAAACCACCAAGGGTACTGTTGCAATCGAACTTTATCCTGATCTGGCACCAGGTCACGTTGCCCGTATTAAAGAACTGGCACGCGAAGGCGCTTATGACGGCGTTGTATTCCACCGTGTGATCGACGGTTTCATGGCGCAGACCGGCGACGTGAAATTCGGTAAACAGGGCAGCTCGAGCTTCAATCCTTCCCGCGCCGGTATGGGCGGTTCGGACAAGCCTGATCTGAAAGCAGAATTCACCAACACCAAGCACGTACGCGGTACCTGCTCGATGGCACGTAGCCAGAACCCGAATTCGGCAAACTCCCAGTTCTATATCTGTTTTGCTGATGCACCTTGGCTGGATCGCCAGTACTCCGTATGGGGTCAGGTTATCGAAGGCATGGACAATGTTGACAAGATCAAGCGCGGTGAGCCGGTAACTGATCCGGATTCAATTACATCCGCTAAGATTGCAGCTGATCTGTAATTTCTAATCTGTCAGCTTGCTGATTTGAGGGGCGTGTTATGGTTCAATCCGTAACGCGCCCTTTATTTTTTGCCCGCTGTTCTGTATGGCAGGGCAATGCGAATTCTTGAAAAATTTGAACTCCCTGAAATTGAGGCCAGTGATGCGCGTCGATCTGTTTGATTTTGACCTGCCGGAAGAGCGTATTGCGTTGCGTCCGGTTACCCCGCGCGATCATGCAAAATTGTTGCGCGTTATCCCTGATCAGCCTTTGCAGGATCTGCATGTCGGCGATCTGCCGGATTTGTTGCGTGAAGGCGATGCGCTGGTCTTCAATGATACCAAAGTTATTCCGGCGCAGCTGGAAGGCACGCGTGAACGTGACGGTACAGTCGCAACCGTGAGTGCGACCTTGCATATGCGTACCGGTGCTGACCGGTGGAAAGCATTTTTGCGTCCTGCAAAGCGCGTTAGGCAAGGCGAGCGTATCCGTTTCGGCCATTCCGGTTCGAGCTGCTTTTTAGGCACACTGGATGCTCTGGTTGCAGAAAAACATGACAGCGGCGAAGTGCTGCTGGTGTTTGATGTCTCCGGCGCGATGCTGGATGAAGCAATTGCTTCCGTCGGGCATATTCCGCTGCCGCCTTATATCGCCTCCAAACGGGCGGAAGATGCGCAGGACCGACAGGATTATCAGACTGTCTATGCCCGTGAAGAAGGGGCTGTTGCAGCGCCGACTGCCGGATTGCATTTTACGCCGGAGCTACTGGAGCGTATCCGCGCCAAGGGGGTGGAAGAGCATTTTGTGACCCTGCATGTGGGCGCAGGCACATTCCTGCCGGTGAAAGCCGATGATACTGCCGACCACAAAATGCATGCAGAAATCGGCTATGTGTCGGAAGAAACCGCAGCAGCGCTTAACCGTGTGCATGAGCGGGGCGGTCGGATTATCTCCGTCGGCACAACATCACTGCGCCTGATTGAAAGTGCAGCAGGTGAGGACGGTATTATTCGTCCGTGGTCAGGCGCGACCGATATTTTCATCACGCCCGGCTATAAGTTTCGCGCGATTGATATGCTGATGACCAATTTCCATCTGCCGCGCTCGACATTGTTCATGCTGGTCTCGGCTTTCAGCGGTTTCGAGACAATGCAGGCGGCCTATGCCCATGCCATCAGCAATGAATACCGGTTTTATTCCTATGGCGATGCCAGCCTTCTGACGCGTCGCACTTAACGGACACTGATATGACTAGTGAAAATTTTGAATTCAAAGTGCTGGCAACAGACGGCAAAGCACGTCGCGGCGAAATCACCATGCCGCGCGGCACGATCCGCACACCGGCCTTTATGCCGGTTGGTACCGCAGGCACCGTCAAAGCCATGTATATGGATCAGGTCAAAGACCTTGGTGCGGATATCATACTCGGCAATACCTATCATCTGATGCTGCGTCCGGGTGCCGAGCGTGTGGCACGTCTTGGCGGATTGCACGAGTTTGGTGGTTGGCAGGGGCCGATCCTCACCGATTCCGGCGGTTTTCAGGTGATGTCGCTGGCGCAGTTGCGTAAACTGACAGAGCAGGGCGTAACCTTCCGTTCGCATATTGACGGCCGCGCCTATGAAATGTCACCGGAGCGCTCCATTGAAATTCAGGGGCTGCTTGATAGCGATATCCAGATGCAGCTTGATGAATGTACGGCACTGCCTGCATCTTTCAATGTGATGCAGAAGGCGATGGAGCTGTCATTGCGCTGGGCTGAACGTTGTAAAGTGGCTTTCGGCAATCAGCCGGGTAAAGCGATGTTCGGTATCGTGCAGGGCGGCGATAATGTGCAGCTGCGTGAGCAGTCTGCGCAGGCCCTGAAAGATATGGATCTCAAAGGCTATGCCGTCGGCGGTCTGGCCGTTGGTGAACCGCAGCAGGTAATGCTGGATATGCTGGATGTGACCTGTCCGATCCTGCCGCATGAGAAGCCGCGTTATCTGATGGGCGTTGGTACGCCGGATGATATGCTGAAATCGGTTGCACGCGGCATTGATATGTTCGACTGCGTGATGCCGACCCGTGCGGGCCGTCACGGTCTGGCTTTTACCCGTCGTGGTAAGGTGAACCTGCGCAATGCGCGTCATGCGGAAGATCATCGCCCGTTGGATGAAATGTCAACCTGTCCTGCATCGAGCCAGTATAGCCGTGCTTACTTGCATCATCTGGTAA
>JAIRVW010000114.1 GCA_031253705.1 Brucellaceae bacterium | reverse complement strand
CCTGGCTGCGCACTGTTGAGCCGGCGGATCATATCGCCCATGGCCAACTGATCGGTGGAAGCCTTGAGATCGGCAACCAGCGCCTGTTTCATCTCCGGTGTCGGAGCATCATTGCCATTATAAGTTTTCACGGCTTCGACTGTGCGTGGCAAGACTTGCAGCACCGCCGTATCTGACACTGCCTGCTTCATCATGACCCCGAGCGGCCATATGAAAAACAACAGGATAAACACGAAAAGCGGTGCGATCAGAAGCATGGCGCGTATGTTTTTGCTGGAGCTGATCATGCTGCAATTGTCCAGCAATCAGCAGCGGAAAAACATGCCGAAACATTTGTGCCCGCCTGCCATTCCTGTGCCTTGCGATCAAGCCGCGCAACAAAATTGTGCGCCCGTTCATCAAGCTGCACACGCAAGTGATCACCTTGATATACACTATCCAAAACACTGGTTTTAAAATGATTGTTGCCTGTGGTTTCAGTGCCCAGTTCAATACGCTCCGGCCGCACGGATAAGAATACTTTCTTTCCCGTGTTGAACTGCGCTGTGGAAGCGGCCGTTACTAACTGACCATCATGCAGCCGTACCAAGGCATTCTTGCCATCCATCCGCTCCACTATGCCCTCAATGAGATTAGTCTCACCAATGAATTCCGCAACAAAACGGGTCTGTGGCTCGTCGTAGATCGCACGCGGCGTACCAATCTGCTCGATACGTCCCTTGTTGAAAACAGCAATACGATCCGACATCGTCAGTGCTTCACTCTGGTCATGTGTCACAAACACGATCGTCAGGCCAAGCCGCTTATGCAGGGCGCGAATATCGAGCTGCATCTGCTCACGCAATTGCTTATCAAGTGCACCCAACGGCTCATCCATCAAAACAACACCCGGCTCAAATACCAGTGCGCGGGCAAGTGCCACACGTTGTTGCTGACCACCGGAAAGCTGCGATGGTTTGCGGTCACGCATTGCAGAAAGCTGCACCATATCCAGCGCTTTGGCCACGCGTTCAGAAATTTCAGCTTTGCCAACACCGCGCATTTGCAGCGGAAAAGCGATATTTTCGCCCACAGACATATGCGGGAACAGTGCATAATTCTGGAATACAACGCCAATGCCCCGCTTATGGGTTGGCACAGCATTAATCGCTTTACCGTCAACAAGGATTTTGCCTGAAGTCGGCTGCGTGAAGCCGGCCAGCATCATAAGCAATGTTGTTTTACCGGAACCGGAAGGCCCCAGCAGGCTCACAAACTCACCTTTTTCAATACCAAGGTCGAGTTGTTCGACAACGACGACCGAGCCATAGAATTTCGTGAGTTGATCAAATCGAATGAATTCCGCCATGGAGCGCTCCATCGCTATCAGATAAGGGACATAATCGGGAAAAGGCAGGCACTGCCGGAAAGGTCATTTGCAGAGCTTTCCGGCACGGTGCTATTATTGCGCGAGCCAGGCGTTGAAGCGTTGTGTCAATGCTTCGCCATTATCAACCCAGAAATCGACATCAAGTGAGATCGCGTCTTGTATATTATCCGGATGAGTTGGCAGATCCTTAGCCAGCTCCGCTGGCACCATGGATGCTGCCTCACGGTTTGGCAGGCCATTGGCCGCATATTTCGGAAGTTTCACCTGATTGTCAGCACGGCTGGCATAGGCAATAAAATCCATGCCCATGTCTTTATTCTCGGCGTCTTTCAAAATCACCCAGCTATCCACCGCATAAATACTGCCGGGCCAGACAACCTGGAAATTCCGCTTTTCATCATTTCTCACGGCAACCAAACGGTTACTATAGGCAGAGGCCATCACGACTTCACCGGATGCAAGCAATTGCAACGGTTGTGCGCCAGCTTCCCACCACACGATATATGGTTTTAATTCATTCAGTTTATTGAATGCCCGATCCAGACCTTCCGGCGTGGACAGCTCTTCATAGACTTTGTCAGAGGATACGCCATCCGCCATCAGTGCAAATTCGAGTGTATATTTTGCGCCCTTACGCAGTGAGCGTTTGCCCGGAAATTTCTTCACATCCCAAAAATCTGCCCAGGATTTCGGCGCTTCTTTGAGGTTGTCGGCATCATAGCCAATCGCCGTCGACCAGACGATAGCGCCAACACCGCAATCATTCACAGCGCTGTCGAGGAACTTGTCCTGTCCGCCCATCTTGTCCCAGTCAATTTTTTCATAAAGCCCGTCAGCACAGCCTAATGCAAGCTCCTCGGCTTCAACCTGAACTACATCCCAGTTAGGCGAACCGGTTTTTACCTTGGCCTGAATGACACCATAGCCGCCATCCCAGGACTCATCGAGGAGCGGCTTGCCGTTCTCTTTCGAAAAAGGCTTGAAATAGATTTCGCGCTGGCCGTCCTGAAAGCTGCCGCCCCATGAAACAACGGTAAAATCCCGCGCAAGCGCAGGCAGCGCGAAGCTCAGCGACAGAGCTGACGTCACAGTTATCAAGAACCCTGCTTTTGCAAATGACATGATGTTCCCCTTTTCACTTTTGGAAAATTTTTAGCGCCTGCCGAATACGAGAAGTGTCAAATCATTCACCTCACAGTGACCTGCAACCTCAGATAAAATTTATTGCACACACCGGCAGTGCGATCACACCAATACAAATATGTTTAAAATAACGCAAGTTTTTTTTAAGTGTGATCATACCAAGGTTTAAAATTGGCTTTTTTTGATAAATAAGCTATTTTCTATGGGCAGGCAGAACG
>JAIRVW010000049.1 GCA_031253705.1 Brucellaceae bacterium | reverse complement strand
CTGTTTCTGTCATTCACCGCAGACGGCGCAGAAAGCGTGTCACCTTGTTGTTTGCCTCTGTGATGATCATGACTGTCTCACTGATTGCATGGCACTACGCTATACAAAAATCGCAAATTTATCTTGCTTCAATCCATAATAAACTGAAGTCCGCCGACATTGCTTTGTCTGAAATGAACGCCAATTCTGGAAAAAATTTTCCGCTCGTAGCAATTATGAATCCGTTGATGATCATACGGCAATTAATGGAAGAACTGAATAACAGTCATATCAACAAGTTCATTTCAGGCACAAAATTCCGGAACTCAATTATTTCAACCCATGATCAGCTGGCAGATAAATATCTCCTCCCGCAAATTATGCGCTCACTTGAAATCAATTTGCGCCTTGAAGGAACGGATGATGACAGCCTGAACCATCTTTTTGATACACTTGCACTTTATCTCAACTTATCCGGACGTTTAAGCCTTGCCGCAGAAGAGCAGCAGCAATTGCTTGAAAGTGTATTTCAAAACCTTGAACCGGAATTCACACCCAGAGCGCAGCTGATCCGTGAATTTCTCCGGATTTTCAGATCCGGAAGACCAAATATTACACCCGACAACAGTCTGATAGAGCAAGCGCAATCAAGGCTTGCTAAACTCTCACAAGCCAGCCGCGCGCTCTATATATTAGCGGAAAATAGTAGCATTCCGCGTTGGCGGGCCGCCGATATTATCGGTCCGGATGCCGATGAGATCATCCTTATTGATCTTCCAGCCAGCAATTCGTGTTCTATATCAGGACTTTATACACGGGCAGGCTTTGAAACAGTCGTCATTCCCCGTTTTAGTGATGCGCTGCAGAAAGTTATCAGTTCCCGACAAGTCTGGGCGAATCCTGATAAAACAGACATCACCGATCTGGGGCGGGATACACTGATTTCCTATGCCGGCCGCTTTAATCAAATCTGGGCTAATTATCTACAACATATCAATCTTCAGTTACCGGATCATACGGTCACCACCAATGAAGGTTTACTCCAGACACGGCACTCATATAATGCCAGACTGCGTAAACTCCTCACCAATATTGCAGACCAAACTAACTTATCACCACATCTTGCCAAGCCTGACAGTCAGTTTGCACTGGCAAGTAGCATGTCTCTCTGGCAGGAACAAATCCCCTATGCGCATTTGCGGACATTTCTCAACAGCAACAAATCACCGGAAACAGAACAATCATTGCTGGATCAGCTGTTTACAACGCTTGATCTGATCGAGAAATATACCTATCGCCTTAGCCTGTCTGAAGGGGCATCCGATGCGAGCGCGAGCATTGAGAGCAAGTTGCTTGAGCAGTACCAAAAACTTCGCGATATGACGCCTGATCTCCCCGCACCTCTGCGTCAATGGATTGAACAATTTACTGAAAGCTCCGGACCCGCCTTACGGACTGCCATCGGACAATCACTCGGTGAGCTATGGAACAAACAAAATTATAGTATCTGTAAAAAGCTGATCGCCAACCGCTATCCCTTCAAGCGAGCTGCATCAACTGACATCAGCATGGAAGATTTTACCCAACTTTTCGGCCCTGACGGAATATTTGCACGTTTTACCAATGAATCTCTGAAACCCTATATTGAAACAGACTCCTTACCCTGGCATTGGCGTCAGCAGGATCTCGCCGCTTCCTTTAGCCAGAACAGCCTTGAAATGTTTGAACAGGCAGACCGGATAAGACGCAGCTTTTTCCTTTCCGGATCAAAAAAACCGGATGTTACCGTAAATATCAAAGCGCAAAATCTGCCTGCAGACATCCAAGCAGCCATCATGCAGATTGAAGGCTTAAGTGTTACCGGAACCCCGCAGCAAAAGGATGTTGTATCCGTTAACTGGCCTGCTGACGGCAGCAACCGCACTTCCAAACTTGTTGTTTTTACCGATAGCTGGCGCGAAATTGCCAGTGCCAGCGGGCCATGGTCATTCTTTCGCTTGCTGGACAAAGGAAAGATTAAGCAAGAAAGTACCGGACAGTTTCAGATCACTTTTAATGCACAAGGAAAACCCGTATCGTTTCTCGCCGATTTCAGCGCATTATTTCCCGCCTATAACAAAGCGCTGCTAGAAGGTTTTCAATGCAAAACAATCAGCTGATTACCTTAATCGGGAAATTAATCATTCCGACGTCTTCCCGCCAATAGAATTAAGCAGTAACGTCCTGATAAATAACAGATATAAGACAATCTAAAATGCCTACCATATCTGTTATTGACGTTTCTGAATTGTTATCCGAGATAACAATCAGAACAACTGATTTTATGCCATAAGAATAAAAGGGAACTCTCATGCGATATCTGAGTTACGAACGCAACGGCACTACCGGTACGGCCGTGCTGACCGGAGATGTCTGGCGCGATCTGGGTCATGTCAGCCTGCTGTCACTGATCCGGTCTGGTGCAGACCTGACAAAATCAGAAAATGCCGAGACTTTACCTGTTCTCGATATTGCCGCGCTCAAAAAGGCGCCACTCATTGCCCATCCACCGAAGATCATCTGCATCGGCCTCAACTACCTTGACCATGCGGTTGAAAGCAAATTCACAGATCAACCGGTCTATCCGGCAGTTTTCGCCCGTTTTGCCAGCTCTCTGATCGGCGATGGCGCACCGATTATCCGCCCGCTGATTTCCGCTGATCTGGATTTTGAGGGTGAACTGGTTGCTGTTATTGGCAAGTCTGGCCGCCATATTCCGCGCGACAAAGCGCTGGATTATGTTGCCGGCTATTCAATCTTTAACGATGCGTCCATCCGCGATTATCAGGTGAAATCGGCACAATGGACAGTCGGAAAAAATTTCGACAGTACCGGTGCTTTCGGTCCCCATTTTGTGACCGCTGATGAACTGCCGCGCGGCGCCTCCGGTCTGAAGATCGAAACCCGCCTCAACGGTCAGACTGTTCAGAGCAGCAATACGAAACACATGATCTTCCCTGTCGATGAGCTGATCGCGACGTTAAGCGAAGCCTTCACGCTGGAAGCCGGTGACGTGCTTGTAACAGGCACACCTGCAGGTGTCGGCTGGGCACGAACCCCAAATCTTTACATGAAAGACGGCGATATCTGCGAAGTGGAGATTGAATCCATCGGCATTTTGCGCAATCCGATCCGTAATGAGCAGGCAGTATAAGCACATTTATCATGCTACAGGGTCTTTAAAATCCGTTGCTGTGCTGGCACGCTGATTATATAGATCAATCCCAAGGGAGCGGGACACAACCCTGCTCCTTCTCCTGCTTTACAAGGCTGCAAGAGCTCTCATGACACTGATTGATATTATCTTTATTATTATACCCGTTGTCGTTGCGATGGGTATCGCGTCGCTTATCAGTCTGAAAAAATTGCGCAGAGAATATTACTGGGCTGTTATTCCGCTCGCAGCAATTGCCATGGTCACCTTGCTGCTAACCGCCTGACAAGCTGAAAATCCGGTTTCAGATGCTCACAACCTTATTCAGTATCAGCCTCTGGGCCTTGACACTTATTGTACCGCAAGCAGAACCTGCGGATACCTGCCGGGCAGAGGACGGCGATAATCCGCTCTCACAGAAACGGATTGAAAACTGGACTTTGCTGTCAGCAAAATGCTCCTGCTTCATCGGCCTGACAGGCTCTGAAAACAGCGAATTTTCCATCGTTACGGTCAAGGGTTCAGCCGGTCAAAAACACATGCGTTTGTCGGCAATACTATCCGTCGGAGCAGACTTCTCTGAGAATATTGGCCAGCTTCCGTTATCCATCAATGAGCGGCAAATTGATGCCGACATATCACCGCTGGCCGGTACCAGTACGATTGAACTTAAAGGCAGGACAGACTGGATTACTCAGATTTCAGAAGCAGAAACCATTAAAATCGGCCAATATGTTTTCACGTCCCGACAATCCAGACAGGCAATGGACGAGTTGAAGTCGTGTTATGCCGCGCTAAAAGGCAAATAAAAACGCAGCAGATTTGAAATCTGCTGCGTATCAATCATTCAAAAGAAACAGAATTACTGCTTTGTCAGCGATTCAAACTGCGCGCAATGTTGCGCAACGCTTGAACCCATGGCTGTGGTGATTTCTTCTACCGAAACGGTCTGCGAACCGTCATAGCTATTGCCCTTAACGCCTTCAGCTTCGTATTTTTCGCTCTCAGTCGCATCAGAGGCAACAGGCAGGATCGCAACAATCTTCTCATAGGCAGTCACGGTTTCTGCCGGAACATGACCATTTGCGGCACAATATTTGATCAGACCCAGCTGGTTACGGGCAGCATTATAAACCTGATCACTTTGTTCATCAGCAAGCGAAACGGATGACATAACCGGCAGTGCAATAAAAGCAGCGGTAAGAGCAGTCAGAAGCTTCTTTTTCATAATCAATCCTGTGTTTTGGGAGGAAACGGAAAATCTGTTATCTTGTCTGAAGACTAGCCTTTACTGGGCGCTTTTCTGCTTGGCGATCATACGTCCCAATGTGACCTGAGATTTATACTGGTCACAAACAGCAGCAACATCCACATCATTGGCAGCGGCCAGTTCGTCAAGCGATTGCTCATCACCCTGCAAATAGGAAATACCGTCACGGCCTTTTTGCTCATGCAGATCCGCTTCTTCAGAAGCAGGCATCTCACCGTAAATTTCATCAATGCCGATTTTGAAGAATTTTTCTGAATCGTCCGCCAGCAAACCCTTGCTGCTGCAATAAGCGATGATACCGAGATCATTACGCTTTTCGAGATAAGACGGATCGCTGCTGTCCTGCGCCTTGGCAGCCGTGCTCGCAATTGCAGTCAGCAGTGAAAAAGTGAGAAAAACAGAAAGAGAATACCGGCTCATAAATGACCTCTGTTGACGGCGTAAACACGTAAACGCAGAAAAGAAGCAAGCTGACAGATAGATTCCCCCGCCCCTCTGCAGATCTGTGCTGCCGTCTGTCCCCGAACAACCCAATCCGATCTTCGTGTCCAATGCGCTTTATTCACGCTAAAAGTCAATGTCATTTTGGAGAGACTTTAGACTGACGGTTTTTAAGATCGCAATGCGGCTGCCGGACTGACGCGCAAAGCCAGCAAGGCAGGCACAAGCGCAACCACGGCAGCAACAGCGATAAAACCAAGGGTCAGCCAGATATCACTCATCGCAAATTCTACCGGCATTCGAACCGCTGTTGTTGCAGTGAGCCATGATGTAATGCCCTGCGCAACAGCATAGCCAAGTGCCAGCCCCAGCAAAATGCCCGACAACAGCAGGAAGAACAGCTCGCCCCAGACAATCGCCATAATGGAACGCACAGGCGCACCCAGTGCCCGCAATGCACCGATCTGGCGTTTACGCGAGCCGATATGCATGACCGCCACCAGCAGCAAAGCGAAAACGACAATAGCCTGCGTGCCGATTGCTATGCCAAGCAGCAGACTGCGGGCATCACCCAGCGTGGAATACAGTCTTGTGAGAACCTCTGCCGGAAAAACCGCAAGTGTGCGATCAGAACGATATTCCTGTCGTAACCGGTAGGCATCAGCAATAGTCTTGGGTTTGACGAGAATGGCCGGAACACCAGGACTGTCAGCAGCAAAGACTTCGTTCAGCGGCGCATCGGCATCAATACCGTGCTCATGATCGTGTGGCTCTGCACCATGATCATCATGGCCGTGTTCGTCATGCTCTTCCATACCATGGAGCTGCCAGACTGTGCGAATGGGTACAAGAATGGCTCTGTCCCATGCTGTGCCGGTCGGCACCATTTTGCCCGTCACCCGATATCTGATTTCCGCATGCGTATGACCACCGGTTTCCGCCGTGCCATGGATCGGATTGATCCCTGCTCCGATTGGCAGATCAACTGCCGAACCGATAACCGCCTCGCCTAAGCGCGAAAATAATGT
>JAIRVW010000296.1 GCA_031253705.1 Brucellaceae bacterium | reverse complement strand
ACTGTCAGCTCCGGCACCTGCCAAAATACAGCAGGCTGATAACACTGCGTCCGCACAGCCAGCCGCGCTGAAAATTCCTGTTCCCACACAACGCCCCCGACAGGCTGACGCGCTCCGCTAAGAGTTCAACTTTCCATTTGCCATCAAAATGGTCTATAAGCCGCTCACTATCGAATACAGACGCGGAGAGACCTATGACAAATTCAAAGATCAGCACGATTGCATCGGACTTTGAGTTTCTTGACGACTGGGAAGACCGCTATCGCTATGTGATTGAACTGGGACGCGATTTGCAGCCTTATCCGGAAGATGCCCGTGATGCGGATCACAAAGTACCGGGTTGTGTCAGTCAGGTATGGCTGAAAACAACACGGGGCGAAGGTGCTGATCCGGTTATGAAATTCCTTGGCGATTCCGATGCCCATATTGTACGCGGACTGGTGGCTATTCTGCTGGCGCTCTATTCCGGTGAAACCGCTTCCGCCATTCTTAAAATTGATGCGGAAAATGTCCTGAAAAGCCTCGGCCTTGATGAACATCTGACACCACAGCGCTCCAACGGATTGCGTTCCATGGTGCAACGCGTGCGTCACGATGCACAGACTGCTCTGCAGAACGCTGCTTAATGCATTCATCGTCCCGCACGCCATGTGGCCGTGCGGGATCAGGTTTTATAATACCGGCCGGTAATCCGCTGAGCCCCAATGATAGACCGGAGACGCGGTGCTTCTCTCCGGTTTACGCCCTGCAGTGTAGTGGCGATACAGAATACTCAATCCGGTTTTAAGCATCATTTTTCCTGAGCGCACCGGCCATGCCCTCTCCCGCTCCACCAGCTCTATTCCTTTGAGAAAACAGCAAATATCCAGCAAAACACCGGAGAGTTCCGGCCCTACGGCTTTCAGCGCTTTTTCAACCCTGTCGCGGCAGTCGAGAGCGTGATCACTCAGGTCTGCCGCTCCGCCACGCTCCCCGCGAAAACGTTTTGCAACACCAGCCTCCCAGTTTGCGGTAATGGGCGGCAGCATATTACCTCTGGTAAAATCAGCCCGTAACCGCTCTCCGGCCTGAAACTCCTCATCACTGAGAAAGCGCTGTCCGGTCTGCTTATTCTTCCGGTAGAGCAGTGCTAAAGGCGACTCAGCATGATTGATCATCACAACAGACATTGCATCATCAACTGCACGTAATTCCGCTTCACACTGGCTTTGCCTGTTTTGCTCAACAGCCGATCCTGCTTTTAAGTCCTGCAACATTACCCGCCCTGCCGCAGTCAAAACAACACGACTGATATCCACACTGATCAGTCCGGCATATTTTAACCGGCCGAATATTTCCTGATCGCAGGCAATTGCGCCTCCCAGCTCACTACTCAGTAGCCGTTTTTTTCCGTCTCCGCTCATTTCCGGTTTCGCAGGCGCTTTCAGCAAAAAACGTAATATTCTGAAAATCATCTTTTGCTCAGACATGGCAAATACAGTGTTTCCCTGCGTCATTCTCCTGTGCTCCCCATATCGGGATAGAGTGAACGAACCAGATATTCGAACGAGCTGACATTACGATCGAATTTCTCATTCTCCCGCATGTCCTCAATCAAATGGCAGGCATGTTTGACAGTCGTTCGTTCACGACGAAACGCATGCGCCACTTCCGACATCGACAAGCCAAACATTGTATGCGCGATATACATGCCGAATTGCCGGATACGGGCAACATGATTGCTGCCGCGCTGTGTGCTGTGCAATTCCGGCAAAGACACCTGAAAGAATACCGACAATAAAGTCAGCAAAGCCCCGCACAGGTTCCATGCATGTTGCTGACGTTCACGGCTGCTATATTGCTGTGTCATCCGGTTATTTTTCTGCAACATTTGCGCCAGATACAGCGCATCATCCGTCATGTTTGATTTCCGGCTGACATGACCGGCATCCGGCCTGCTCTCTCTCAGGAACGAACGGGACGGTGCGGACAAATGATGCAAGACAATGAGCGAGTCCGTATGACCAGATAAAAAATCAGGAAAATTACTCAAGATATGCCCTCCGCAGACGACATATTTTTAATATAAAATCCTTATACGGGGATAAATACTAATTATAACACAGAAATATAAAACCTTCATCAAACAATTTAAATTAATAAATAAACTACAGATAAATTTAAATCATTAATAAACCTGAATTTATTTAATTATCAGAAATTATATAATATCAATATTTAAATTATTAACACTAAAACTCAACATTATTAAATTCTGCTTATCCCCGTCTCTTTGCCCCAACCTACAATGCACCCGAACCAATCAGGGGCACATAATGTCGGAAACATTGCAACAAGACAGAATAAGCTTTCTCGAAAAACGAAAAGAAGATGCTTTACAGGCCGCCCAGTCTTTTGCCCTGCAAATGACATGCGGGCTCGACTTGCAACAAATTGCAGCGACTTCAAAAGAGAAAAAGGCAAGTATCGTTGCCAGGCTGAACCGCCTCATCAAGCGGGAAAGACTAAAAGGCTTAAACAAACACTGGAGCTATGACATCAACCGTCACATTGCTCTCAAACAAGTGCAAATGCGCATCATGAATATGATTACAGAATAATTACGTAATAAAAAAAGCAGCGGCATAATCACGCCGCTGCTTTGTGCTTATAAACGTTCTGAAAATACTGATCAGGCAGCTTTACGCTTACGTCCCAGACCCATTTTCTTGGCCAGCTGCGAACGGGCTTCTGCATAGTTCGGAGCAACCATCGGATAGTTAGGATCCAGATCCCACTTCTCGCGGTACTGTTCCGGTGTCAGGTTGTAGTGGGTCATCAGGTGACGCTTGAGCGACTTGAATTTCTTGCCGTCTTCGAGGCAGATAATATAGTCGTCATGAACTGACTTCTTAGGGCTGATTGCCGGCTTCGGCTTTTCAACAACTGCGACAACTTCTTCACGCACACCGGAACGTGCAAAAGCTGCATGAACATCAGCGATCAGCGCAGGCAATTCACCGGCACGAATAGAGTTGTTGCTGACATAGGCCGCAACAACATCAGCTGTAAGACTGAGCAGTAGTTCGTCGGCAGAAACTACAGTCTCTGGATGTTCCATTATACTTCCTTCATCTATATATTGCTGATTGGAAAAGCACT
>JAIRVW010000211.1 GCA_031253705.1 Brucellaceae bacterium | reverse complement strand
TGTGGCGGTTCACGTCTCATTTGCGCAGCACCACGCTGTTATCCTGAGCAAACGCAATACCAACCATCTGCCCGACTTTAATTTGCGTATTCTCTCTTTGCGTTGAAACCGCAACTATTTGCCTGCCGGCAACATCAATAAAAGTTTCTGTTGTTGCTCCCAGATCGCGAATGAAAGACACCTGCCCTGACAGAACTCCTTCGCGCGGCGCAATAAGCTCAATATCCTCAGGGCGTACACATAGAATACCCTTGGCAAGATCGTCAGGCATAGTGACAGCCTCAACCGGTTGTCCGAAGGCCAGCACGCGCTGAGCGGCATCTTTCTCAAGTTCCAGCAAATTAGTTTGCCCGATAAAATCTGCCACAAAACTATCCGCCGGACGGCGATAAATCTCGATCGGCGGAGCAACCTGACGAATTTCGCCACCATTCATCACCACAACCGTATCAGCCATTGTCATTGCTTCACGCTGATCATGCGTCACAACAATGGTCGTAATACCAAGCCGCTGTTGTAGTTGCCGCAACTCAACCTGCATTGCTTCGCGCAATTTTGCGTCCAGCGCCGAGAGTGGTTCATCAAGCAAAAATAGTTTTGGCGCTATCGTCAAGGCACGGGCAATAGCCACGCGCTGTCGTTGCCCGCCGGATAACTTTGCCACAGGCCGGTCAGCGAACCCCTTGAGATGGATCATATCCAGCAGTTCATCCACACGCTGTTTCTGCTCTTGCTTACCTGCACCACGGATCCGCAACGGATAAGCAATATTCTCTCCGACCGATAAATGCGGGAACAATGCCAGTGACTGAAACACCATGCCGAGCTCCCGTTTATGGGTCGGCATGCGGGTAATATCCTGATCATCCAGTGCAATTTTGCCGGTAGTTGGCAGATCAAGACCTGCGATCATACGTAATAATGTTGTCTTCCCGCAGCCGGACGGCCCCAGCATACAAACGAATGTGCCGTGTGGTACATGCAGGTCAACATTATTGACTGCGCGAAAATTCCCGAATTCTTTCACGATATTCTGAAGTGCAAGTCCCGACATGCTTATCCTTTTTACCTGCCCTCAAACGCGCATAATATTGAATATTGGCCATTGCCTTAAGGTGCTCCCGTCAGGGGCAAAACCTGACGGGAATTATGAATATGCAAAACGCGACAGAAAACGGATGTCGCGCTGTTTTTAACCGGCGATCATTTCCGTCCATTTCTGGTTGAGCCAGTCAGCGCGTGTCTGATACATGGCAAAACGCGGAATGACCGGATCAATATCAGATGATACCGCCGCAAATTCTTCAGCAGTCAAATCCATACTGTCGCGTTTGACAGTCGGCGATGTACCGACCTTACGGGCAAGCGTCGCCTGAATGGCAGGCTGACACATATAATCAATGAAAATATGCGCCTCTTCGCTCTTCTTGGATGCACTGGATAATGCCCAGCTGCCCGCGTCCTGAATGCCGCCCTCTTTCGGGAAGGTTGAGCGGACAGGGTTACCGTCAGCGGCCGCAAGCCCCGTGACATCGTGATAATATTGCCCCATCGGAATTTCACCGGATTTCAGCGCCTGCTCAAACTGCGCCTCATCCCGATACCATAGCCGGACATTCGGTTTTACTTCCGCTAATTTGTCGAAAACCTTGAGAATACCTTCTTCTGTATCCAGAATTTCCGGCCCGTCAAAATAGGTTTTTGCAGTCACGTCCAGCAAAAAGGAGTTAGAAACCAAAGCCAGCAGACCAAGCTTATCCTTGTTGGCCGGATCCCACAGTGCCGCCCAAGAAGTCGGTGGTTCTTTATAAACATCCGTATTGGTGACAAGTGTAATATACCACGACACAGCACCAATACCGGCAACACGACCGTCAGGATATTTATTGATAAAACGATCCAGCAAGTTCGAGCTGTTTTTGATCTTGTCTAAATCAAGCGGTGCCCAAAGCTCATTGGCCTGGCCTTTCAGCATCGCCACCTGCGACATCATTGAAACATCTGCCGGTGCCTGTCCGGCACGGGCAGCCTGCGAGAGTTGTACCAGCCACGCCTCGCCTGTAGGCTCAGCAATCGACTCCACGGCAATACCGGTTGCTTTGGTGAATTCCGGAAAAATATTCTTATCAAATGAATCTTTGAAGTAGCCGCCATAGACGCCGACTTTCAAGGATTTGTCCTGCGCGCGCAAAATACCAGGCATGGCCAATACTGATACGCCAGCCAATCCCGCGCCCAATACAGTGCGTCGGTTCATCGACATAATCGTCATTATCTTCCTCCCAGCGGCAGATATAAACTGCCGGTCTCCCCAGTGGATTTATGTATAAATTTTAACTTAAATCAATCTCACTTTATCTGGCGTATTATCGCAGACCCGTTATTGCAGGCCCGTTATTGCAGGACTGAAAACCATCAGGCTGAGAATTTCAAACAAAACCTGCGCACCGGCATGTGCCGTATTGGTCGTCGCATCATATTGTGGCGCAACCTCCACCACATCACCACCAACCAGATTAATGCCTTTCAGCCCGCGCAACAATTCCAGCACTTCGCGTGTTGTCAGCCCTCCCACCTCCGGGGTGCCTGTACCTGGTGCAAAACTAGGATCAAGACTATCAATATCAAAAGATAAATAAGTCGGTCCGTCACCAATAATGGCTTTCGCCTTCTCAATAATAGCCGGAATACCCATCCCCGTCACTTCTTCCGCATGGATCACTGTCATGCCGGATTCATACGAGAACTCCCAAAGATATTCAGACGACCCGCGAATACCGATCTGAATAACACGGGTCGGATCAAGCACACCGTCCAGCACCGCATTACGAAACGGCCCGCCATGATGGAATTTGGTCAGGTCATAGGCACCGCCGGTATCGCAATGTGCATCAATATGGATCATCCCAACCGGACGTTTTTTACCCACCGCTTTCAAGATCGGATGCGTTATGGAGTGGTCGCCGCCGACAGAAAGCGGAATAACACCTGCATCCACAATCTGATTAACACGTTTTTCAATATCGTCATGGCTCATTTCCAGCCGGTAACGGCTGCGAAAAGGCACATCCCCGATATCAGCAACCCGCAATTCATGAAGCGGCGTACAGCCAAGCACATGATTGTAAGGACCAATGCGCTCAATTGTGCGCAAGGCGCGCGGCCCGAAACGTGAGCCGGTGCGGTTTGTCACGCCAAGATCCATAGGCACACCAAGAAGCGCCACCTGCAGATCGCCAAAATCCGGCGTTTCCGCATCGACAGCCAAATGCGGCGCAGTCAGTAGTGTTGGCATACCAGCATAAGGCGCAACACGCGTGCCGCTTTCGTTAAATATTTTTGCTGCAACTTTTTGAAAAACCGGATCGAACATTTCACCGCCATGGCTTTCACCATATTTAGCACGTAGTTCATCCAGCTTATTTGCATCCCATGCCATTACCGTTCTCCTCAGCGCTTCTGACGGGGATCAACAACAATGCTCAGATCAACGGATATTTGATCCGTTTTTATATTTGCCCGTCCCCGCGGATCTTTTTTAAAATCTTTCGATGATTAGGAGGTAATTTCAGATGAAAATCAATTGACATTAACACCATGCCTCATGTGAGAATATCTCACATATTTTGAGAGGGAGATTTTGCATGACCAATCGCCTGCCACCCCTCAACCCACTACGTGCATTTGAAGCAACCGCACGCTGCGGATCGGTTACGGCCGCAGCACAGGAACTGAATGTTACTCATGGCGCTATCAGTCATCAAATCCGTGCATTGGAGCTCTTCCTCGATGTAACGCTGTTTGAAAGAGGCGGAAAACGGCTCAAACTTACAGCGCAGGGCGCATTTCTTCTCCCTGCTGTCAGCCATGCTTTTGCTGAAATTGCAGCCGCAACAACAGCCGTCACCAGACCGGCGACAAGCGGACGGTTAAAAGTTGCCTGCGTGCCTGCGCTGCTCTCCTTATGGATGATCCCGCGTTTACATTTATTCACACAGCAGTTCCCTGAAATTCAACTGACACTGGTCCCGTCCAATGATCCGGCCAATCTGCAAAGCCGCGATATTGATCTGTGCCTGCTCTATGGTGACGGAAAATGCGGTGATCATTGGTCTCGCCTGTGGAGCAGGCTGGAACTGTTTCCTGTTATCAGTCCGACATTGCTGAACAAGCAGCCGCTGCGCTCTTTGCGCGATCTTCAGAACCATACGATCCTGCATGGTGATGACGGGCGCGAGTGGAATACATGGTCTACGGTTGCAGAAGCTAAATCTGTCTCTCGCGGCAGACAGCACTATTTCAGCGATGCACGACTTGCGATTGAAGCTGCACTCCACAATCAGGGCGTAGCACTGGGTGATACGCTGACAGTCAGCAATCTCATTGCCCGCGGTGAGTTAATCGTGCCTTTTGATTACACAGTTCCTGCCAATGATGCATTTTTCGTAACATGCCGCCACGAAGCACGCGCAGCACCGATTGTCCGTGTTTTCATTGACTGGTTGTTCTCAACCCTTGAAGCCGAGGCAGTGCCGGTGTTTCAATGAGAGAACAAAATTATCAAAAACGACTTCGTGCAAAACATTAATATGTAGTCTCGATGATATCTTTTATCAGCCGGATATTCGAAGCAGAGGTTTGTGAAAAGACTGGCGAGGCAAAACCCAGCTCCACACTTCTCACATCCGGATTAGGTTGGCTGATGCGTCCTGAGCTGTGAATTTCATGCACACCGGTTACCTGCAAAATCTTTTGCGCATTTTCAACATTCACGCCGCTGCCTGGCATGATTGAAATCCGGCCAGCGGCGCGCTGTACCAGTTGTTGCAGCAGATCAGCCCCGTCAATTGCCTTTAATTGCTGGCCGGAAGTCAGAATACGTTCAAAGCCCAGATCAATTGCCTGTTCCAATGCCTCAAACGGATCCGGTACTAAATCAAAAGCCCGATGCAGTGTGAGACCCATCCCCTCTGCCCGCGCAATCAAGCGTTGCAACAGTGCGATATCCAGCCGGTTATCTTGTGTTGAAGCGCCCAGCACCACACCGGCAAGTCCGGCTTTGCGCATAGCATCTATTTCCTGCAGCATGGCTTCGGTTTCCATTGCTGTGAAGCAGAAATTACCGGCACGGGGGCGGATCATGGCATAGACCGGAACCGGCGCCAAAGCAGCTTGCGCAATCAATCCGGCCGTTGGTGTTAACCCGCCGCTATCGAGACTGGAGCAGAGTTCAATTCTGTCTGCGCCACCCTCAAGTGCGGCAGCCAACCCTTCCGGATCATCAACACAAATTTCCAGCATCTTCTTCATGTTATGCCCCTATGATAATTGCCGCGCGGATATAGCTGCACCGATCAATCCGCCTTCACTGCGGAACCGTCCAGGTACAACAACTGGTTGCTCAATCCGTCGTAAAATGCGTGCTCTGACCGCCTGATCAAGTGCCTGAATAAGCTTCTCAGCGCTTGTCAGGCCTCCGCCAACCGGCACGATGAATGCGCCGGTAATATTGATCACGGCTGCCAGCGGATCAGCCATAAGGTGCAGATAGACCTCAATAGTGCGTTTGGTCTTTTCAGCCCCCTGCTCCCAGCCTGTCACAATTGTGCGGCTGTCGCATTCTTCATTGTGCAAATACCGATGAAGCCGCTCGATGCCACGTGCGCCGCCAATAGTGTCAACGCACCCCTTTTGCCCGCAACCGCAGGAAAAGCGCGGTATATAAAGCGGGTTCGCCTCACCCTCCATCTCCAGCATCGTGTTGAGGATCGGGCCGTGCCCCCATTCGCCGGTGATGCCGCCGGCACCACGTATCAGACGCCCGTCATTGACAAGGCCGCCGCCAACACCGGTGCCAAGAACTGCGCAAAACACAACGCGATGGCCTGCCCCCGCGCCTTCACCAGCTTCGGCCAGTGCCAGACTGTCGGCATCATTGACAGCCACAACCCGACGACCAAGATGTTGTTCAAGCTCCTGATCAAGCACATGGCCATTGATACATGGAATATTGGCTGAGAATGCCCGCCCGTCTGCCGGATCAATCAGTCCCGCAATCGACAGCGCAAGCGGTGCCTGATTATCTGCGCCATGCTTATTCAGCAATGTTTTGAGTGTCTGCACAAATGCTGACCAGTCATCAACCGGCGTTGTCACTTTATCAAGAGACACAAGCTCTCCTGCTTTCGGCGAGAATGCCAGACGGATAAACGAACCGCCCACATCCGCTGCGAAAACCGGAATTGTGTTTGAAGTTTCTGAATGCTGCATCGATGCGTGCCTCAACGGCGCGGATCCAGAAGATCGCGCAGGCCGTCACCAAGAATGTTAAAACCAAGAACGGTTATCATGACCGCGATACCCGGAAACAGCGACATATAAATATTCACACCGAGATAATTGCGCCCGCTCGACATCATTGCTCCCCATTCCGGCAAAGGCGGTTGTGCACCAAGGCCAAG
>JAIRVW010000163.1 GCA_031253705.1 Brucellaceae bacterium | reverse complement strand
CTGCTGGCTGCTTGTCTTTGCGGTTTCAGTGGTCATGATCCGGCCTGTTTTTTAGCGCTTATTTATGCATTATTCAGGCAGTGGCAACTTCCGGGAACAGAACATTGAATTCCTCGCGGATTTCCGCTTCATTACTCAGATCAGCCTCACCGGCAAAGACCTCTGCCAGCTCCGCACGACGCAGGCTTTCATCCTGCAAATCAGGAACCGCTGCGGCAACGGCAATGGTTTCTTCCAGTACACCGCTGCAATGCAGCACCACATCACAACCGGCTGCAATAATATCGCGGGCAATATCGTCAAGATTGCCGGACAGCGCCTTCATGGAAATATCATCGCTCATCAGCAGACCGTCATAATCCAGCATATCACGGATCACGCAATTGATCACCACAGGCGACAGCGTTGCAGGACGCTCCGGATCAAGCGCCTTATAAACAATATGCGCAGTCATCGCCGCAGGCAGATCATCAAGCTGGCAGAACGGCACAAAGTCACGGGCGCATAATTCACTCAGCGGCGCGTCAACGCTCGGCAGTTCTTTATGACTGTCGGCAAATGCACGGCCATGACCCGGCATATGTTTCATCACCGGCAGCACGCCGCCGGCCATCAGGCCTTCAGCAACCGCATTGCCAAGAACCGCAACAATTTCCGGATCATGGGAATAAGCGCGGGAGCCAATCACATCATGGGCTCCTTCAACAGGCACATCCAGCACCGGCAGGCAATTGGCATTAATACCGACACCCATCAGGTCAAAAGCATGAAGACGGCCAAGCAGCCATGCGGCGCGGATACCTTTTTCTTCATCCTGATTATAAAGCGCACCGATCTGCGAGGCGGAAGGATAATTCGGTACCAGCGGCGGACGCAGACGCTGTACGCGACCGCCTTCCTGATCAATGAAAATCAATGTTTCATCACGGCCTGTTACTTCGCGGATTTGCGCGGTCAGAGCACGCAGCTGCTCCAGACTTTCCACATTGCGGGCAAACAGAATAAAGCCCCACGGGCGAATACGGCGGAACAGCTCCTGCTCGGCCTCGGTCAGCATTGTACCTTCGAAACCGGTGATCATGGCTTTAAATGTCATTGCGGCAATGCTCCTCGCCTTTACAAAACACATCGCAGTTAAAGATGCGACAAATCAGATAATGCTCTCTGCATAACCCATAAAGAAAAAATGCGCTGCGTATTTTGACCATACACAGCGCATTTCTTGCTTGTTTTACATATTTTCAGATCAGAGTGTCGGGAAGCAGCTGCCACCGGCGGATTTCAGACGCTCACAGAGCGCTGCCGCTTCAGCCTTGGTGCCGCCCGGAATGCGTACACGGTAATAAGTACCCTTGCCCGCAATATCCGCTTTCTTGATATCCACACCGCGGCCACCAATAATATTGCCGTAGCGGGACGTCAGGTTGGCATAGTTTTTCTGTGCCAGTTCTGCACTTGGCTGTGAGGCAACCTGAATGAACCAGGTGCCTGCCGGTGCATTGGCAGCCGGTGCTGTCGCTGCCGGAACTTCAGCTGCGGCCACCTGCTGCATGGCGCGGTTCTGTGCCTGCTGGGCAGGACGCTCAACATTACCCACAACATTGACCGGCTGTTCTGCCGGACGGGACGGCACAACCGGTGCGGTTGTGACTTCACGCGGCTTTACCTGATCGCCGGAAGCCGTGAAAGTCTGCGTCTGTACAACACGCGGCGCAGCAGCACTTTGTGCCGAGGCAGGCTTTTCCGAACCCAGACGCTCAGGCACAGCGCTCTGGCTGATCAGACGCGAAGCTTCATCCAGACCATTATCGGTCGGCGCAGGCTCACGGCTGGCAGCCGGTGCTTCACCCGGTACAAGTGTACCGTCGGCACGCACAATCATGGTTTTAACCGTGCGCGGTGTGATCAGTTCACGCTCAGCTTCCTGAGAAGCATTATTCGGCGTAGCCGGTGCGGTGTCTGCACTGTTTGCCGGATCTTCCGACATCAGGCGTTCTTCTTCCGCATCCTGACCGGCCAGCAGACCGACATCAACCGGCTCTTCTTCCGTGTTGATCAGCGTTTTCTGTTCAGGTGTAGCCGGTTTGGTACCGGAAACCTGCTCATAAACAGCTTTGTCCTGATTTGGCACAACGGTGCCACCCGGATTTTCCGGCTGTACTTTAACCGGCTGGCTGTCGGCACGCAGCACTGCAGGCTCACCGCCGACAACGCCGCCGGATTTCAGCATATAATAACCGCCGCCGAGAACGATCAGGGCAGCTGCAGCAACCGATACCCAGAGCAAAGGTTTGCGCTGTGCAGTTTCACCGCGCGGCTGAACCTCGGTATAATTATCTTCATCGCGCGAGAAATTCTCGGACAAATTATAGGTGTCAAAATCATTGTTCTGCGCCCCCTGCGCCGCCCAGTGATTGTAATAATCATCCTGAGTAGCAGGTGCATCACCCTGCTGCCGCGCAGACCCTGCGCGCAGTGCTGCACCGGCAACCGCAGCACCTGCCAGACCGGCTGCAACGCCCGCCGCAACACCGGCAGTCGCACCGAAGCCTGCATGATGATCTTCATCTGCAGCTTCTGCTTCGTTTTTCATCGAGGCGTGATAATCGGCAAAATTATCCTGCAGAATATTCTCGAAAGCCTTGTCAGCTTCACTGGTTGTATCCGCAGTTGCAGCCTCATTAACGCTGATAGTGCTGAAGATTTCAGCAAATTCCGACTCAAGGCTGTTCAGCCCTGTTTCTTTCACATCATCGCCATAGCTGACTTCCGGCAGATCAAGCGCCTGTGTCTGCTCAACCTTGTTTTCCGAAACAACGACAGAATCGATTTCCGGCGCCGGAATGAACGACTTCGGTGCGCTGCTCTGCACCGGCTGGTATGCAGGCAGTTCCGGCTCTTCCGGCATTTCATACGGCAGCTCTTCTTCCGCAGCGGAAAAATCATCTGCAGGCTGAATATCCTCATCGAATGAGAAATCGAAATCATCATTGCTGAAGAAATCGTCAGTCGCCGCAGGTTCACTGTAAGACGCTGCCGCAACTGGTGCTGCAACAGGCGCAACGGTGCTTGCCGGAGCCGGATCGTAAGACGGATAGCTTGGCACAGCACGTTCAGCAAACTGGCTTACACTCTGCTCAGCAGATGCCGCGGCCGGTGTGGCAGCGCCGAAAGTATAGGACGAATAACCACGCACAGCATTATGTGACAGCGGCGCTACCGGCTCAGGCTCAATCGCGGCCTCAACAGCAGTGTCTTCTTCCTGTTCACCATAGAAATCATCGCCGAAGATGAAGCTGTCGGTCTGCTGATCTTCCTGAAGCGAAACCGGCTCTTCCGGCTGATAGCTGACAGCCGGTTCTTCTTCCGCAGCATAATCAGACTGCGAACCGGCACCGAACAGATCAGCGAATGAGTTGGTGGCAGCAGCAACGCTCTTGCCCTCATCCCAATCCGCATTCACGGCGGCACCGCGATTTGGCAGATGGTTCAGATCAGGTGCAGCGAAGAACTCATCCTCGATCTGATCATAATCAGCGACAGGCTGATGCGCCTGCGCATAATCATCCTGCGCAGACATGGTCTGATCATCATAATCAGCAACGACTGGTGCGACTTCAGCAGCAGGTGCATCAAACAGCGGAGCGAAATCCGTCTGCGGCACGACCGGCTCGTCATAGACTACCGGCGCAGGTGTAAAGGCCGGTTCCTCATAGCCATAGGTTTTCGGGCTATAGGTTTCAGCGGCATAAGTTTCTGGCTGATAGGCTGGCTGAGCCGGTGCAGCAACCGGTGCTTCATCCTGCAGCAAGAATGCCAGTTCATCCTCAAAGCTGGCCGAGGCCTGCTGCGGTGCAGCGCTATAGCTGGTATTGTCCGCAAAGGCAGTATCATAGGTCTGCGGGGCAAATTCCTGCTGCGGCTCACGGCCGATTTCAGAAAAATCATAGGCAGGAGTGTCGAGCTGCGCAGATTGTACAGCAGCCTGCGAAACAGGATCAGTACCGAAATTCTGGTTCAGTTCATTGTCCAGCGAAGTGAAGTAATCATCAGCGACTGTCTGAGCCGGTTCTGAAAATGCCGGATCCTGCGGCAGAGCGGAATAAGCCTGATAATAGGAATCCTGCACAGCTTCCGCAGCCAGCGGCTCCGGCGCATAGACAGGTGTCTCATCGTAATATTGCGGCGCATCCTGCTGAAAAGCAGGTTCACTGATTGCAAAGCTCTCTTCCGGCGCAGGCGAAGGTGCATAGGCACGCTGCTGTGGTGCATAGCCGGTAAAGCGCGGCTCAACCACCGGCTGGTACGCACGGCTTTCAACCGGCGTCGGTGCGCCTGGGCGATAGGTTTCCTGTGATGGCTGATACTGGCTGACAGGCTGCACGGGTTCAGCGGCGAAGTCCGCCGCGAAGTCAGCATCAAAATCTGCCATCAGTTCCCGTTCAAGACTGATCTCGGAAGACATTTCCGGCTCAGGCTGCGGGGCATAATTATTTTTTTCGTCTGCCGGTTCATCAAAGCCAAAAATGCGCGACAATTCAAACAGCGGATCATTATCCCGCGCCGATTCGTCGCGAACATCACTGTGATTCTGATTGCGGCCCGTCACGCTACTGTCAGTCATGGCGTTTTCCTAATTTCAACTGGAGCGCCCGCCGACGTCTCCCTTATCATTGCAATATAGCAAGGCAATGTGGGCAAAAATTGACAGTAGTTTCCTGCAAAAACGGCACGAAAACGCAGCAAATGCGCCATTCGTGCCGGTCTTTCCCTGAATATTCGGGGGCGATATTTAAACCGCCCTCACCCTGTTCAGCGCATTTCTGTCGGTGCATCCGCGCCGATAATCGACAATCCGGATACCAAGACATCAGAAACAACCTGCACAAGCCCTAACCTGGCAAGTGACAAGTTTGTATCGTTAACCTTAATAAAACGTAAGTCCGCGTTGTCAGAGCCACGATTCCACTGAGAATGGAACGCGCTGGCGAGGTCATAGAGGTAAAATGCGAGCCTGTGCGGCTCCTGATGAACAGCCGCAGTTTCAATCAGACGCGGATATTCCGCGAGCTTACGCACCAGTGCCACTTCGCTCTCATCGGTAAGCAGTGCGAGATGTTTCGCCAGCTCTTCACGATCAAATTTCTCCAGACCAAGCTGTTCTTTTGCCTGACGGAAAACCGAGTTCGCACGGGCAGATGCATATTGCACGTAGAATACCGGATTGTCTTTCGACTGTTCGGTAACTTTGGTAAAATCGAAGTCCAGCGACGCATCATTTTTGCGGTAAAGCATCATGAAACGCACAGCATCCGAACCAACCTCATCCACCACATCGCGCAGTGTGATGAACTGGCCTGAACGCTTAGACATACGTACCGGCTCACCATCGCGGAACAGTTTGACCATCTGGCAGATCAGCACAGTCAGCTCAGCCTTGCCTTCAGCAACAGCCTTGGCCACCGCTTCCAGACGCTTGATATAGCCGCCGTGATCCGCGCCGAGGACATAGATCATTTCCTCAAAGCCGCGATCGAATTTATTTTTGAAATAAGCCACGTCTGCAGCAAAATAAGTAAAGCTGCCGTCAGATTTGACCAGCGCACGATCCATATCATCGCCGACTTCTGTGGAGCGCAGCAATGTCTGCTCACGGTCTTCCCAATCATCCGGCAGCTGGCCTTTTGGCGGCGGCAGTTTGCCTTTATAGACGTGGCCTTTCAGCGTCAGATCATTGATCGCAGTGCGGATCAGCTTGGCATGGTCAGCATGCAGGCTGCGCTCGGAGAAGAACAGATCGTGATGCACATTGAGCGAGGCCAGATCGTCACGGATCAGCGCCATCATCGCATCAATAGAGCGGTCTTTAAGCAGCGGCAGAACTTCATCTTCCGGCTTTTCCAGCAGTGATGTGCCGAATTCTTTGGCCAGTGCCTGACCAAGCGGCACCAGATAATCGCCCGGATAAAGACCGGCAGGAATTTCACCAATATCCTCGCCCAGCGCTTCGCGGTAGCGCAGGAACACAGATTTAGCTACAACATCAATCTGCGCACCGGCATCATTGATGTAATATTCTTTGGTTACGTCATAACCGGCAAATTTCAGCAGATTGGCCAGCACATCACCGACAACCGCGCCACGGCAATGGCCGACATGCATCGGGCCGGTCGGGTTAGCGGAAACATATTCCACATTGACCTTGCGCATAGCGCCCATCTGTGAGCGACCATAATTGGTACCTGCCGAAAGCATCACGCCCAGCTGACGCTGCCAGTAATCATCATTCAGACGCAGATTGATAAAGCCCGGGCCCGCCACATCAACGGAAGCAACATCCGCATCGCCTTTCAGCGCTTCGGCAATTTTCGCAGCCAGTTCACGCGGATTGGCACCAACAGACTTGGAAAGCACCATGGCCGCATTGGTGGAAATATCACCATGAGAAGCATCACGCGGCGGCTCAACACCAACACGGGAAACATCCAGTTCACCACCGTCTTTGTCTTTCAACCCAAGATCTTGCAGTGTTTTTTTAATTTTAACGTCGAAATCAGCAAAGATATTCATAATCTGTCCTGTCGGAACATAAATGCGGAGCTAGCCGCAATTCACATTCAATCAATTGAACGTCATGCGTTTGAAAAGCATAGTACTTAGCAAATCACACAGTCAGAAATGGCAGTTTTGCAGCCCGTTTAAGCCAAGTCGGGCGTATGGTCAAACAATCGTCGGTGTTCACGCACGGCATAATTATCAGTCATGCCTGCGAGAAAATCAGCAATCTGGCGTGCAAAGGCTGATGTTTCGTTACCGGCAATCCCTGCCCGCCAATCCGCAGGCATCGCATCGGGATCGGCCATATAGCGGTCAAACAGGTCTTTCACGACCTGATCTGCATTTTTGCGGATCGGCACGACCTGCGCGTTGAAATAGAGATTCTGGTAGAGAAACTTCTTCAGAGTTTTCTCGGCAAGCGCCATATCCGGCGAAAAGCCGACCATCATCTCACTGGCCGCACGCACATCATCCACACTTTGCGGATTGAACTTTTTGATCTGCTCCTGCGCATGCGAAATCACATCCTCAACCATACGGGTGATCTGCCGGCGCATCAGTTCATGGCCACGACGCACCGGATCAAGCTTTGGATAAAGGCGCTGCACTTCCTGCAGAATATCGCGGGTCAGCGGCACTTCTTCCAATTGCTCAAGGGTGAGCAGACTGGAGCGCAGGCCGTCATCAATATCATGGGCATTATAGGCAATATCATCGGCAATCGCCGCACATTGCGCTTCAAGACTGGCAAAACCGGAAAGTTCCAGATCAAACCGCTCATTATATTTGAGGATAGACCCCGGTACAGGCTCACCGTCCGAATATGAGCCGGTCAGCGGGCCATTATGCTTGACCAGCCCTTCCAGCGTTTCCCATGACAGGTTGAGCCCGTCGAATTCCGCATAACGCTTTTCCAGCAATGTCACGATACGCAGTGACTGCGCATTATGATCAAAGCCACCATAGTCTGCCATTTTCTCATTCAGGGCATCTTCGCCCGTATGGCCAAACGGCGTATGGCCGAAATCATGTACCAGCGCCACCGCTTCTGCCAGATCTTCATCCAGCCGCAGCGCACGCGCCAAAGCACGGGCGATCTGCGCCACTTCGATAGTATGCGTCAGTCTTGTGCGGTAATGGTCGCCTTCATGAGCGATAAAAACCTGTGTCTTGTGCTTTAATCGTCGGAAAGCCGTGGAATGGATAATACGGTCACGGTCACGCTGATAAGGCGTGCGTGTTCGGCTCTCCGTCTCATGCACCAGTCGTCCGCGCGTTTGCGCCGGATCGCAGGCATAGGGAGCACGTTCACGATAACCGAAACCAATACTATCCATCATTTTTCCTGTTATGATTTGTGTTTCATCAACCGAAAATCTGCAGCCTTGCGCAAAGCACATCAGGCTTTCCGCAACATTTGCACCAAGCTGCATTATCACAATACCGGCGCACAATAACAGGCTTGATACGCTGTGCATTATAAAACTTTAGGGCAAATGACCTGTGGCGGGAGATTGCGCCCTCTGCCCCGCTGACCTATATTATAGTCCTATCAACACATATCCTGTGCGGAACTTGAACCGCCCATGATTTTAAGGTGACTATTATGACGGACATTTCCGTATCCGATGCTGCTGCAAAACGCATTGTCAAAATCCTGCAAAAGCAAGCCGACAAATCAGCTCTGCGTATTTCCGTTGAGGGTGGCGGCTGCTCCGGCTTTTCCTATAAATTCGATCTCGTCAGCGATACCAATGATGATGATCTGATCATCGAAAAAGACGGCGCCAAAGTGCTGATCGACAGCATTTCCGTGCCTTATATTGACGGCTCGGTTATTGATTTTATTGATGACCTGATGGGACAGTCGTTCCAGATCAACAATCCGAATGTGACCTCATCCTGCGGTTGCGGTGTTAGTTTCGCGATCTGACCGATCCGGAATACTGCAATAACTGCCGCATAATGCTGCGGCAGATTTTTATAAAAACTCAATACGGGGATACGTCTTTGAAAATTGCCACATGGAACATTAACGGTGTCAAAGCACGTATCGAAAATCTCCTGCATTGGCTGCAGGAATGTCAGCCGGACGTTGCCTGCCTTCAGGAAATCAAATCCGTGGACGACCTGTTCCCGCGACTGGAAATTGAAGCCCTCGGCTATCATGTCGAAACCCACGGCCAGAAAGGCTTCAACGGCGTTGCTATTCTCTCGAAAGTCTCACCGGTTGAAGTCAATCGCGGGTTGCCGGGTGATGACAGTGACGAACAGGCACGCTTTATCGAAGCCGTATTCACCACGGAAAAAGGCGTGATCCGCGTCGTCTCGCTCTATCTGCCAAACGGTAATCCGGTGGACACCGAAAAATATCCTTACAAGCTCGGCTGGATGCAGCGTCTGGAAGATTGGGCGAAGGAACGTCTGGAACTGGAAGAGCCGCTGGTGCTGGCCGGTGACTATAATATCATCCCGCAGCCGATTGATGCCAGACATCCGGAAAACTGGGTGAATGATGCACTGTTCCTGCCCCAGAGCAAACAGGCATTCCGTCGCTTAGCAAATCTCGGTTTCTATGATGCGATCCGCAATGTCAGCGATGAGCAGATGTTCTCATTCTGGGATTATCAGGCCGGTGCATGGCAGAAAAATAACGGTATCCGCATCGATCATCTGATGCTGTCGCCGGAAGCTGCCAATATGCTGGATGGTGCGGAAATTGAAAAACATACACGCGCATGGGACAAACCGTCTGACCATGTGCCGGTTGTTATTCAGCTTAGAGCATAATTTCTTAAACTTGAATCATTTTAAATTAAATTATGCTCTACTTTTAGGGTATTAGAGCGACCTTTGTGCGCCACACGGGCGCACGGCGCTCTGGTTACTGAACATAAATTATCTCAAAATATGAAGATCATAGCGCCGCAAACTGAATCATTTTGCTAAGTTGCGGCAGCAAGAAGACGGCTATCCGTCAAACGGCTCTGTTACAGCCGGAATTACGTGACTTAATGCTGACCGATCAGAGCAATAGCATTGCGGCGGTCAGCTTCACCGGCAACGGAGAAGGCCTGTTCCTGCATCGAGCGGATCCATTCGCAATCCTGATCGGAGCAGCGTTCAAAGGCAGAGGTCAGCATTGCCAGACCACGTACCGTTTTACCGGCCTGAAACAGCATATTGCCGAGCATAGCCTGCGCATTGGCATTGCCTTTTTTGGCAGCCAGCTGAAACCAGCGCGCAGCCTGCGTTGTGTTCTTCTCTACGCCCTCGCCGTTATACAGCATAGCGCCGAGCTCATATTGTGCAGTCGGATCACCGAAATTAGATGCGGCCTGCGTATAGAGATCACGCGCCATATCAGGGTTGGAGCGCACAGGCGAACCCGGAATACCGCGTTTGATATAGCGTGCCATCTGCACCAGCGCACCGGCAACATAAGATTCGTTCTGCGAGCCCGGATCAGCACCTTCATGAACGATCTTTTCAAAAAGCTTATAAGCTTCGTAATCGTTTTCCGGCACGCCATCGCCCTGCGCATACATGCTGGCGAGTTTCCAGTTAGCCCCCGGATGTCCCTGATCTGCTGCATAGCGCAGCGCTGTCAGGGCTTCGTCTTTATGGCCGCTGTTGAATGCAGAAACACCGAATTTGAAAACTTCGAACGGATTGCTGCTTTTCTCAGTATCCGGAATATCAAATGCGAACGCGCTGCTGCACATCACATAGAGTGCAACACCAGCCCCGCAGACAGAATAAACAGTTTTCTTAAACGACCCGATCAC
>JAIRVW010000162.1 GCA_031253705.1 Brucellaceae bacterium | reverse complement strand
GTTTCTTGCGTTTACGGATAGGGAAGAGGAAATCACCGTGATTTCAAGACGTAATTTTTTGGCGGGCGCAGCAGCTGTTCCGTTCCTGTCATATGCCGGTCTTCTGCCTGCGATCGCTGCCGGTCGTCAGGACATTCTGGTTGTGGCCATGCAGCTGGACAACATGACTTCGCTCGATCCGCATGAGAGCTTTGAAGCTGTCGGCAGCGAAATCTGCAACAACATGTATCAGCGTCTTGTGCATCCGAGCTTCGAAAACCCGGAAAAAATCGAAGGCGGCGTAGCCTCTTCCTGGGAAGCTGATGCTGAAGGTAAAGTCTATACTTTCAAAATCGACCCTGAAGCCAAGTTTGCGACCGGCAACCAGATCACTGCTGAAGATGCGGCTTTCTCGCTGCACCGTGCGATCAAGATGAACAAAGGTCCTGCGTTCATCATCGGCCAGTTCGGTCTGACCCCTGAGAATGTTGAACAGGCTGTTGTTGCAAATAATGATGCAGGCACGCTGACCATTTCTCTCGAAACCCCGACTTCCCTGTCCTTCCTGCTTTATTGCCTGTCTTCCAGCGTCGGCAGCATTGTTGAGAAGAAAATCGTTATGGAAAATGCTTCCGGCGATGACCTCGGCAACGGCTGGCTGCAGAAAAACAGCGCCGGTTCCGCTGAATGGACACTGGCTGCATGGAAACCAAGCGAAAGCGTTATGCTGAACCTGAACCCGCACGGCGCCTATAAAGGCAATGTAAAGCGTATCGTTCTGCGTCACGTTGCTGATCCTTCCTCCCAGCTTCTGATGCTCCAGAAAGGTGACGTGGATATCGCCCGTAACCTGACTTCCGAGCAGCTGCGCGTGATCCAGAACGACGAAAACTTCACGCTCGTGCGTAAAGGCGTTGCCGGTATCGGCCTGATGTCGCTCAACCAGAAAGTTGAAAAGCTGACCAATCCTAAGCTTTGGGAAGCAATCAAATGGGCGATCGACTATAAGGGTATTCAGGAAAATATCGTGCCGCTGACCCACCAGCAGCACCAGACCATTATTCCTGAAGGTTTCCCTGGCGCAGTGAATGATCTGCCGTTCCAGAAAGACACCGCAAAAGCGAAGGCTCTGATGGCTGAAGCAGGTCTTGCCGATGGTTTCTCCGTCAGCATGGATCATTATTCCGCACAGCCTTGGCCGGATATCGCTCAGGCGATTCAGGCAAACCTCGCAGATATCGGCATCAAGCTGGAACTGCGTGCTGCTGAAAACCGTCAGGTTCTCACCAAGATGCGTGCCCGCGAACATGAAATCGCTCTGACCTCATGGGGTTCGGACTATTTCGATCCGAACACCAATGCGGACGTATTCTGCAACGTGACTGATCTGTCCGATGACGCGAAGACCAAACCTTTTGCATGGCGTTCAAACTACCAGAATGCAGATTTCGCCAAGAAATCTCTGGCAGCCCGCGATGAAAAAGATCCGGCAACACGCGTTAAACTTTACGAAGACCTGCAGCGTGAATTCATGAACAACAGCCCGTTTGTTGTCATGCTGCAGACTGTTATGACAGCCGCTTGCCGTAAAGATGTTACCGGCATGCGCCTTGGCGTTCTGTCTGACAGCCACTCTTACGCAGGGATTGCGAAAGCTTGAATAAGAGACTGAAAACTCTGACTGGTACTCTGGGCAGCGTGTTAATCACGCTGTTCGGACTTGCCATTGTCACATTCATGATCGGCCGCGTTATGCCGGTTGATCCTGTAATTGCAGCCGTCGGCGATAATGCGCCGGAGGCTGTTATTCAGCGTGTGCGCGCGGAGATGGGGCTGGATCAGCCGCTCGTCGTGCAGTTCTTCCACTATATTGGTCAGGTTTTGCACGGCGATCTCGGCAATTCCATTCTGACCCGTAACCCTGTTACAACGGATATTGCCCGCTATTTTCCGGCAACCCTTGAACTGGCAACCGCAGCGCTCCTCCTCGCTGCCTTGATCGGTATTCCACTGGGTGTCTGGGCAGCGGTACGTCAGGGCACTCTGACGGATCAGGCGATCCGCGTTGTCTGTCTGGCCGGTCACTCCGTGCCGACATTCGTGCTGGCTTTGATTTCGCTGCTGATTTTTTACGCCGCTCTTGGTATTGCACCGGGACCTGGCCGTCAGGATATTATTTTTCAGGACATGATCCCGCATGTCACCGGTATTCTGACCATTGATACGCTGATTGACGGCGATATGGATGCCTTCTGGGATGCTCTTGCGCATATGGCTCAGCCGGTTATCATTCTCGCTTATTTCAGTATGGCTTATATCACCCGTATGACCCGCGCCTTCATGCTGGATGCGCTCAAGGGTGAGTTTGTTGTCACAGCCCGCGCCAAAGGTCTGTCTGCGACATCCGTGATCTGGAAACATGCTTTCCCGACCGTTGCCGTTCAGCTGGTGACCGTTCTGGCTCTGACCTATGCCGGTCTGCTGGAAGGTGCTGTGGTAACCGAAACCGTGTTCAGCTGGCCTGGTCTTGGTCAGTATCTGACTGTTTCGCTGATGAATGCAGACATGAACCCTGTCGTCGGCGCCACTCTTCTGATTGGTGTCATCTATGTCGGGCTTAACCTGCTCGCTGACATTCTCTACAAGGTACTGGATCCACGCGTCAGATGATTTTCTCTAATTTTCATAACTGGGCGCTGGACGAAACTCCGTCCTCGCCGTCGCAGGCTCTTTGGGGCCGACGCTATCGTATCTGGCTCAACCTGAAGTCAAATCCGCTGGCGATGATCGGCCTGTTCATCATTGCAGTCTTTGTTTTCATCGCCATTTTTGCCCCGTGGCTGGCACCGCATGATCCGAGTATTCAAAATCTCGGCAATCGTCTTGCGGCTCCTTCTGCTGAGCATTGGTTTGGTACGGACGAGCTGGGTCGCGATATTTTCTCGCGTATTCTTTATGGTGGTCGCGTAACACTCGGCATGGTTATTGCCGTTGTTATTCTGGTTGCTCCGCTTGGTCTGATCATCGGCTGCGTGGCAGGATATTTCGGCGGTGTTGTCGATACAGTCCTGATGCGCGTAACCGACGTGTTCCTCGCTTTCCCGCGTCTTATTCTGGCTCTGGCTTTCGTGGCCGCGCTGAAACCGGGCGTTGAAAGCGCGATTCTGGCGATTGCACTCACAGCCTGGCCGCCATATGCGCGTCTGGCCCGTGCGGAAACCATGACCATCCGTAACACCGACTATATTGCAGCCTACCGTCTGACCGGTGCCAGCGCTGCCCGTATTATCGCCCGTCACATCGCACCTCTGTGCGTGCCGAGCCTGATTGTACGTATTACGCTGGATATGAGCTCGATCATCCTGACCGCCGCAAGCCTCGGCTTCCTCGGCATGGGTGCGCAGCCGCCGTCACCGGAATGGGGTGCGATGATTGCAACTGCCAAACGTTTCATTTTTGAACAGTGGTGGGTTGCTACAATCCCGGGTATTGCGATCTTCCTCGTTTCACTCGCTTTCAACTTCCTCGGCGATGGTCTGCGTGACGTCCTCGATCCGAAGCAGAACTGAGGGTTAAAATGCTGGTAGATATTCAAAACTTAAGAATCGCATTTGAAACCCGCACCACCCGTTTTGAGGCGGTGCGTGGGCTCTCTCTGCAGCTTGGCCGTGAAAAGCTGGGCATCGTGGGCGAAAGCGGCTCGGGCAAGTCTCTGACTGCCCGCGCCCTGATGAAGCTCCTGCCGAATATCGCAGAAGTCAAAGCTGACAAGCTCAGCTTTGACGGACAGGATCTGCTCACTGCTTCTGAAAAGCAGATGCGCCAGATCCGCGGTAAACGCGTCGGCTTCATTCTGCAGGACCCGAAATATTCGCTGAATCCGGTGAAAACCATTGGTGTGCAGGTGGCTGAAAGCTGGCGCACACACAAAGGCGGCAGCAAGAAACAGGCTCTGGAAGCGGCGATTGATCTGCTTGATCAGGTGAAAATCCGCAATCCGCGTGAAGTGGCGCATTCCTATCCGCACGAAGTCTCGGGCGGTATGGGACAGCGCGTCATGATCGCCATGATGCTGGCACCGGATCCGGAACTGCTGATTGCTGACGAGCCGACTTCGGCGCTTGACGCAACTGTGCAGGCAGAAATTCTACGTCTGATCGATGATCTGGTATCCAGCCGCGGCATGGGTCTGATCCTCATCAGCCACGATCTTCCGCTTGTTTCCCATTTCTGTGACCGCGTTATGGTTATGTATATGGGGCAGGTAATGGAAGAGCTGAAAGCATCAGAACTCAATAGTGCTCAGCATCCTTATACCAAGGGTCTCCTGAACTGTATTCCGTCGCTGACGCATCCGCGTGATCGTCTGCCGGTAATGACCCGTGATCCGGAGTGGCTGAA
>JAIRVW010000151.1 GCA_031253705.1 Brucellaceae bacterium | reverse complement strand
GTGTCAGAATATCAGCAGCATCCTGATAGGCCACTTCAAGACCGGTCAGGCGCTTAACTTCTGATACCGGAAATTCAATGGCGCGCGGGCTGTATGGCGTATAGCCGACAGTTTCTGTTTCGGTTGGTTCACCGCCGCAGAAATCCAGCACCATTTTGGTCGCCAGTTCGACGCCGGATGCCATCATTTCCGGATCAACGCCGCGTTCAAAACGATAGCGTGCATCGGTGATGATGCCCAGCTCACGGCCGGTACGCGCAATCATACGTGCATCCCAGAGCGCAGACTCAATCAGCACATCCTTGGTGTTTTCATCGCAACCGGAATGTTCGCCGCCCATGATACCGGCGATAGATTCCACGCCTTTTTCATCGGCAATCACATAATGATTATCCGAGAGCTTATATTCGCGCTGATCGAGTGCCAGTACGGTTTCACCGTCCTTGGCGGCGCGAACAGTCAGGTTGCCCTGCACTTTCGCAGCATCAAACACATGCAGCGGACGGCCATAATCAAAGGTCACATAATTGGTGATATCCACCAGCGCATTGATCGGACGCAGGCCAACTGCTGTCAGGCGCTGCTGCAGCCATTTCGGGCTCGGGCCGTTTTTAACGCCCTTAACGAGACGCAAGGCAAAACCGTTACAGAACGGCTTGTCCGCATCCTGATCAAGAATAACCTTAACCGGTGTCGCACCTGCGCCTTTGACCGGCGCAATCACATCACCTTTGAGCTTACCAAGTCCGGCTGCGGCCAGATCGCGGGCAATACCGTGCACACCGGTGCAATCCGCACGGTTTGGTGTGAGACCGACTTCAATGATCGGATCATCAATGCCCATATAGGTCGCAAAGCTCATACCTACCGGCGCATCAGCGGCCAAATCAATAATGCCGTTATGCTCATCCGACAGTTCCAACTCACGCTCGGAACACATCATGCCGAAGCTCTCAACGCCGCGGATTTTGCCGACAGACAGCGTAACATCCAGACCCGGCACATAATCGCCAGGCTTACCGAGCACGCCCACCAGACCGGCGCGGGCATTTGGTGCACCACACACGACCTGTACCGGCTGGCCTTCACCGGTATCCACGGTGAGAACGCGCAGCTTATCCGCATCCGGATGCTGAACAGCGGTCAGCACTTTGGCGATTTTAAAAGTTTTGAAGGCCGCACGGTCATCAACCCCGTCTACTTCCAGACCGATATCTGTCAGCTTTTCAAGGATTTCTTCCAGCGTGGCGTCGGTTTCAAGGTGATCCTTGAGCCAGGAAAGTGTGAATTTCATCTGTTTATACCTTCCTGTATTTACGCGCTCAGACCGCCGAACAATGTCGGCAGATCAAGCGGACGGAAACCATAGTGATTGAGCCAGCGCACATCCGCATCGAAGAAAGCGCGCAGATCAGGCATGCCGTATTTCAGCATTGCGATACGGTCGATCCCCATACCCCAGGCAAAACCCTGATAAATATCCGGATCAAAGCCCGCATTGCGCAGCACATTCGGATGCACCATGCCGCAGCCGAGAATTTCCAGCCAGTCATTGCCTTCGCCGAACTTCACATTGCCACCGGAACGGTCGCACTGGATATCAACTTCCATCGACGGCTCAGTGAAAGGGAAGAAGCTCGGACGCAGACGCATCTTGACCGAAGGCACTTCAAAGAATGCCTTACAGAATTCTTCCAGCACCCATTTGATATTGGCGACATTCGACGATTTATCGACGACCAGACCTTCGACCTGATGGAACATTGCCGAATGCGTGGCATCGGAATCCATACGATAAGTCTTGCCCGGAATGACGATACGGATCGGCTCATCACGGCCTTCCTTGTCGCGCAGAGCCGCAAACTTCTCCATCGTATGCACCTGAACCGGCGATGTATGGGTGCGCAGCAGCTTGCGCTCACCATTTTCATCCGGCCGGAAGAAGAATGTATCGTGCATTTCACGCGCCGGATGACCTTCAGGGAAGTTCAGCGCTGTAAAGTTGTAATAATCGGTTTCGATGTCCGAACCTTCGGCAATCGAGAAGCCCATATCGGCAAAAATTGCCGTAATCTCATCAATCACCTGAGAAATCGGGTGAATACGACCGCGCGATGCAGCGGAAGGGCGTACCGGCAAGGTTACATCAACCTTTTCACGCTCCAGCTTCTCAGCAATCGCAATTTTACGCAGGTCGGTTTTACGGGTCGCCAGTGCTTCAGTGACACGGTTTTTCAGACCATTACTGGCCGGTCCCTGTGTCTGACGCTCTTCAGGAGACATAGCGCCCAAGGATTTCAGTTTCTCAGAAACCGATCCTTTTTTACCGAGAACGGCAACACGCACGGCCTCAATCGCCTGTTCATCACCGGCAGCGGCAATCTCCGCCATAATGCCCTGTTCGAGTAGTGAGAGATCGCTCATTATTCAGATCCTTGATAATTGTGCCGTGCAACAACATCTGATGTTTTTCTAGAGCGTGTTGAGTTTAACCGTACCCGCTGCGCCCGCTCCAGATTCTATTCATTGTCGCATGTTCGCGGTAGCTCAAATGAAACCATTTGAGCCAGACATGCTTTAGCATAAAGCAACAGGAAAACCGGTTTCCGCATTTCGCGATATGCTTTGGTATTTCAAACGAAAAACCCGCGCCAGTACCACCAGCGCGGGTTCTCCAAATACAATTTCAAAAGCTTTGGAAGAGCGGCTGGCTTAGTTGACAGCGGACTCAAAAGCGTTTGGAGTTGTGTCTTTCAGATATTCAAGCGCTTTCTTTGCGGATGCAACGAGCGCGCCGAATGCTGCCGGCTCATGAATAGCCAGATCCGACAGAACCTTACGGTCTACTTCGATGTTCGCTTTAGCAAGACCATCGATGAAACGGCCGTAGGTCAGGCCATGCATGCGAACAGCAGCATTGATACGCTGAATCCACAGAGCGCGGAAAGTGCGCTTGCGATTCTTACGATCGCGGTATGCATACTGTTTCGAACGATCGACAGCAGCTTTAGCAGTGCGGATCGTATTTTTACGACGACCGCGGAAACCTTCAGCCTGCTTCAGGACTTTTTTGTGCTTTGCGTGAGCAGTCACGCCGCGTTTAACACGTGCCATAGTATGATATCCTTAAACTAATGCTTACAGGCCGTTCGGCAGGTAATTCTTGACAACAACTTTGGCATCGGCCTCGGAGAGAACCATGGTGCCGCGTGCATCGCGAAGGAACTTGTTTGAACGTTTGATCATACCGTGACGCTTGCCAGCTGCAGCAGCCATCACTTTACCAGTACCGGTGATTTTGAACCGTTTCTTGGCAGCAGATTTGGTCTTCATCTTGGGCATTTTGCTACTCCTTAATTTTAGTCCCCGTCGTATCTGCGATACTCCACGCCTCTTGTTTAAATCCCCCGCGTGCGCTGCACTCCGGGGCTTATTTTCAAGACGTTTTGTCTGCATAAGACAAAGACTCGATTGTACTTTCAGGCCGACCAAAGCCCGAAAAGCATACAAAACCGCCACGGCATGCCCTGCCGGTCGGTTTGAACAGCGTCTCAATACGCATAAATGCAGTAAAAAGCAACTCTAAAGAGTCTAAATAAAAAGCCGCCCGTAGGCGGCTATTTCATTTTACAAAACAGAAACTGTTATTGCTTATCCGCGTGGTGCGAGAACCATCATCATCTGACGGCCTTCAAGCTTTGGCTCTGCTTCAACCTTAGCGATTTCAGCAGTATCTTCCTTCACACGCTGCAACAGCTGCATACCAAGTTCCTGATGCGCCATTTCACGGCCACGGAAGCGCAAAGTAACTTTAACCTTATCGCCATCCTCAAAGAAACGACCTGCGGCCTTCAACTTCACTTCATAATCGTGATCGTCGATATTAGGACGCATTTTGAGTTCTTTGATCTCAACCGTCTTTTGCTTCTTGCGTGCTTCGGCAGCTTTTTTCTGGTTCTGATATTTCAGCTTACCAAGATCAACGATCTTACAAACCGGCGGCTCCGCATTAGGAACGATCTCAACAAGATCCAGACCCGCTTCTTCAGCGAGTGCAATGGCTTCCTGAATCGTCACTGTGCCATGGTTCTGGCCTTCGGCGTCAATAAGCTGAACCCGGGGTACCCGGATATCTCGGTTGGAGCGCGGTCCGTCTTTCTGGACCGGCGTCGCTCTGAACGGTCGGCGAATGGTCGTATTCTCCTCGAATTATTAAACATATGCGGTGAATTTGCGCTCTGGTACGAGCTGCAAATAACGCAGCTGCACCTGCAACCAACCCGTGGTCTTAGTGCAGCGCGCAAGTCAATAGCATCTTTTGAAATGCAAATCACCCCCTCGGGGCAATATCAATGCAGTAAAATGCCCTTAAAACCGGCTAAAAAACCGCTTTCGATCACGGTTTTATGAATGTTGAGGCAAATCTGCCCGAACAGTCATGTTTTTAAAATGAGCATTGCCTCGTAAGATTTCAAGTTTATAGCTTGTTACAGCAATGTTTCATCACAGTGCATCGAATGAAATCACAGAGTCAGGAGTATCCGATGACAGATCAGGCAGCCAATTTTCTTGATGTAAACGGCACAGCAATTGCCGCACGCACCAGAAAAGGTGACAAAGCTCCGGGTCTTGTCTGGCTTGGCGGTTATTGCTCCGACATGCTCGGCAGTAAAGCCCAGCATCTTGATCAATGGGCTGAGAAAAACAACCATGCCATGCTGCGTTTTGACTATTCCGGCCACGGCGAATCCGGCGGTGAATTCAAAGACGGTACAATCTCACTCTGGCTGGAACAAAGTTTGGCGGCTTACCGTGCATTCACAACCGACCCGCAAATCCTGATCGGCTCCTCCATGGGCGGCTGGATTGCACTGCGTATGGCACAGGAACTTATCAAAGCCGGTGAAAAGCCTGCCGGTCTGGTTCTGCTGGCTCCGGCACCGGATTTTACACAAGTTTTGGTGGAACCAGCGCTGACGGAAGATCAGAAAAACCAGCTCGCAACAAAAGGCTATTTTGAAGAGCCATCCGAATATTCGCCACAGCCTTATATTTATACCCGAAACCTGATCGAAGACGGGCGCAACAATCAGGTTCTTACCGGTATTATCGAGACCGGCTGCCCCGTGCATATTCTGCAAGGCATGCAGGAC
>JAIRVW010000131.1 GCA_031253705.1 Brucellaceae bacterium | reverse complement strand
GTGATCTCCGCGCTCGAAAGCCGCAAAGCCGGACTTGAAATCTGACATTCGTGAGGATGAAATGAAGCTTGAACGTAGTGATATTAATGCCCGTCGCAGCCGCTTGGTAAAATATAACGGTGTCTGTTATCTGTCCGGTCAGTTCTCGGATAATGGCGGGACGATCGAAGAACAGACGAAGGAGACACTTGGTAAAATTGATGCGTTGCTGCAACGCGCAGGCAGCGACAAATCCCGCCTTTTGACCGCAGAAATCTGGATCACATCCATGGCTGATTTTGCAGGCATGGATCAGGTCTGGAAAGACTGGATTGCCCCTTATGCACCGCCGGTCAGATGTTGTTGCGCAGTCGAGTTGGGTGATCCGTCAATGCGTGTTGAGATTATGGTCAGTGCAGCAACAGGTGATGTCGAGCACATTGAGTTCTGATGGTCAGCAGAGGCTCTTTTTATCCTGTCCCTGCCGGAAAATCTGACAGGGACAGGAAATTTTATAATTCAATAACCTGACGGCTCACTCTGGCCTGTTCTGCGGCTAAAGCCATCAGATGGCTGGTGACGGATTTTTGGGCGGCGGTTCTGATTTCACGGCCAAACGGTGCGCGAAGAGCGGCGGCGAAATCCTCCATCAATCGCAGATCACCGCCCATATGATCACCGGCAAGTGTTTCAATTGCGATGTTTGTATCCGGCCGGTCGTTAAAATATTTGATGGTGATATGTCCATCCTCAAAACAGCCGGTTAGTTCACCTTCACTGCCGCCGATATGAATATGGCGCTCGGTGCGTTTGTTGAAGGCATGAACCTCAAAACTGGCGGTAATATTATTGGTAAATTCGATGCCGACAATCTGCCGGTCAACCACTGTATTGTCACTGTGATATACACAACGGCCATAGGGGCCGTTACGGATCGCTTTTGTGCGTGCCTCAAGACTGGTATCAACGGAGATCATGGAAACCGGCCAGCCGGTATGCTCAGCCAGATAAATCCGGCGGGCGGAATAGGGGCATGTTGTCTCAACCAGACAACCGTCAAGACAGCGCTCAGCAGCGCCTTGCGGGGCGTTCTCCGGTGTAAATTGTTTCAGGCTGCCGAAACTGGAAATACGTAAAGGCGTTTCATCCGTCAGCCAATGCAGAATATCCATATCATGGCTGCATTTCGCCAATATCAGTGGACTGCCGTCTTCTAAGCGCCGGAAATTGCCGCGCACATAACTGTGCGAATGATGATAATAGCCGATATTCTCGGAAGCACGAATACTTTGCACAGACCCGAAAGTCCGGCTCTCAATCAGATCTTTGATTTTGGCAAAAAACGGTGTGTAGCGCAGCACATGGCAGATCATCAGAAAACGCTGGTTACGATCGGCGGCTTCCGCCATGCGCTGACAGGCTTCAACCGTGGAAGCCATCGGCTTTTCCAGCAGCACGTTGAATTTGCGATCAAGAGCGGCAACGGCAACAGCTTCATGATCCTTGTCGAGATTAGCAACGACAACTGCATCAATATTGTTGAGCGTATTGAGCATGGTGATGCTGTCTGAAAAGCAGTTCTCCGGTGCAATGCCATGCTTGTTGGCAAATGCAGCAACTGCATCCGGTTTGATGTCGCAGACAGCGGCAAATTTCATAAGATGCGGGTTTTTCAGGGCAATATCGCCATAGGCATTGCCGCGATAACCGGCACCGATAAGAGCAACCTGCGGGATCTGTGTCATATTGCTATCCGCTGTAACGGGAAAAAATGCGGAGCTTTAGAGCACTGTATATCTGATAGACACACAAGGCTGCAGGCTCCGCAGTCTGGGGGTGAAGGTGTAATGGTTATGATTTGCGTGCGCCGACCAGTTCATCCCACTTCCGGAAAGCCTGCACCATTTTGTCCGGTTTCAGCGGCAGTTCAATCGGATTATTGGCAATCAGGTCATCATATTCAGGGCGGCCAAATTGCTTGATAATATCCTGACTATGCTGTGGTGCCATGGAAAGCGGCACATTTTTTACCGCAGGACCCGGATAGAGCGAGCCTTCATTATAGGCAAAGGCCTGTGCCTCCGGTGTGAGCAGGAAAGCCATAATATCCAGCGTCACCGCCAGAACATCATCTTTCACACCTTTCGGAATACACATGAAGAAGGCATCAGAAACCCAGTGGAAGCCTTTCAGTGTGGAGATTTTGGCTGTTTCCGGCACAATGCCGACCGCACGCGGATTAATGTCCCAGCCGGTGGTGGTCACGATAATATCGCGTGAACCTTCGCCGAACTCTTTCATAGTCACGCCGGTACCCGCCGGATAATAATCAATATAATCGCCGAGTTCCGCGAGATAGTTCCATGTCTTCTCCCAGCCGTTGATCGGATCGGTCGGGTCTTTGTCACCGAGAATATAAGGCAATCCCATCATGAATGTGCGGGCAGGGCCTGAATTTGTCGGACGGGCATAGAGGAAACGTCCCGGATTTTCTTTTGCCCAGGCCAGCAGTTCTTCAGCGCTTTCCGGTGCTTTTGCCACACGCTCCGGTGCATATTCAAGCAGCGGGCCCGAAGGGTAATAGGTGACAACCACACCGTAACCGGCACCCTGAATTTTATGCAAATTCAACGCGGCAGGCTCGTAATTGGCCTCAATGTCAGGGAAAGTTTCGTTAAACTCCGGCAGGATTTGCATCCACGTGTCTTCGACAAGACCGGCTGCGAGACCGTCACTACCGGTCAGTACAAGATCAATATCAACGCGGTTGCTCTTTTGCTGCACTTTGAGCTTACCGGCGAGTTCGGTTACCGGTGCTTTCAGAAACACGATACGGGAAACCTTATCCGGATTGCGCTCGGCATAAAGTTCAAGAGCAGGCTGGACGAGCGACAAAGCCCCGCCGACATCCATCAGCTTCACTTCGACCGGTTTGGCAGGCAGCGGCATTTTGCGGGCAAAACTTAAGTCGCTCCCAGCCAGAAATGCGGTGGCAGATGCACCTGTAATCAGCACGCGCCGGTTCATTCTCAGATCATTGATTTTCATCCTGTTCCCCTTTTTATTTTTATAGGTTGAGCGATTTTGATGCTTATGCGTCATGCTCCGGAAAAGTTGCTTTCCGTATAAACAGATCAGATGTCCATTCGATGAAACTCACAGGCTGCTTGATGCCTCGGGCAGCAAGGACAGGCGCCAGAAGTGCCTCAACATTAGCGGATGCCATGCGTACTGCTTCTTCAAAAGAGGCAATGCCCCATGTCACAAGATTGCGCACAGCCTGATCGAGACACAGTGTTGAACCGGCGAGACCGGCACCATTCGGATTTTTGACCATGCCATTGTCATGGCGTTCAATCCGCATATCCGCGAAATGATAAAAGCCTGTCTTCGCCGCTGCTGCGGAAACCGCATCGGTTACCAAAACGGAACGCGAAATCCCCTTCGCCCGTATCATGACTTTGAGCGCTTGCGGCGGAATATGGAACCCGTCGGCAATGAAGCAGGCGGTGAGACGGTCTTCGGCCAATTGAGCAAACAGCGGATTGTCCAGCTTTGGCATATGCTGCGGCAGGCCATTGCCGAGATGGGTGGAAAGGCTGGCTCCGGCCGAGGCCGAATGAGCTGCAGTCTCAAAGTTACAATCAGAATGACCGATGGCCGTGAGAATATTGCGGGTCTTCATGGCTGCAATGAATTCTTCAGAACCGGAGAGTTCCGGCGCCAGCGTCACCAGCAGGATCGGCGTGGTGATCCGCGCCTGCAAATCATCAATCAGGCTGGCATATGGTGGTGTCATAACTCCAGCTGGATGGCATCCGGCAAAACCCTGCTGCGGGTTGAGAAACGGCCCTTCAATATGCAGACCCAAGCACATCAGACGGCCAAGTCTGCTATGCTGAATGGCATTATCCAGCACTTGAATACGCTGCAGCAACACATCCGGTGCTGCAGTGATCAGCGTCGGCAAACAGGCCGTGACACCTGTCGCGAGCATAGCTTCTAATGCATGGTCGAGTTCAGATGCGGTAAGCTTGCCGGAGTTGAAATCAACACCGGCAAAACCGTTAACCTGAAGATCAGTTAAGCCTTTGGTGCGCATGATAAAAGCGATGCTGATTGTGTGTCGAGCAAAGCCACAGTGTTGTTGTGGTTCTGCAAGATGGATGCCGGATGAAGCGGCGTTACTGATCCTTCAAGGGTATTTTTAACAGCCTGCGCCTTACGTTGATCCGGCACGGATAGAATGATCAGGGACGATTTCATAATCTGTTTAATGCTCATGGAGATAGCCTGAACAGGCACATCTTCCAGCGTGGCAAACCAGCCTTCACCCATTTGCTGGCGGCGGCAGGCTTCGTCCAGATCAACAATAATATAAGGTTTGTCGGTCTCGAAATCGGCCGGCGGGTCATTAAAAGCCAGATGGCAATTTTCGCCGATACCGGCAAAGCAAACATCAATGGTTTCATCCATGATCAGCTTGCTGAGCCTGCCGGCTTCTGCTTCCGGATTATCTTCGGCATTGATTTCGTGGAGTGTGACTTTACCGCCGAGCGGTTCAACAAAGCGCTCAATCAGATAGCGGCGGAAGCTTGCCGGATGGCTCTTTTTCATGCCGACATATTCGTCCAGATGAAAAGCAGTGACTTTGGACCAGTCAATATCCGGTTCGCGGATCAGTACTTCCAGCATTTCAAACTGGCTGGCACCGGTAGCAACAATAATTGAGGCTTTCCCCTTGTTGCGCAGAGCCGATCTGATGGCTTCCGCACCACGTTTTGCTGCAGCCTCTCCTAATTGCTGTTTCGTGTCGAAAACACGTATTTCCACGCCACTCTCCCCGTTTTAAAAGACAAAGCATCAGCATTCCCGCGCATGACGCAGGCTGCAAAGCTCTGATTGTTAAGGCTGATCGGTAGGGTCGCTTTTTTAAGCTGACACTGACCTCTGCCTCCTCCTGATTAAAAGAATACACCTTCATTTTAGGCTTGCAAGTTATTTTTGAATAATATTATTCAAAATAATAATATGGGATGAGTTGCTATGCAGAATTTTCAGAATCTCCGCTTTTCCGATGCGCATCAGCGTGATTGTGCCCGTGTTGTCAGTAGTCTGCTGGAGGCGGACGGGCAGTCCCGCGCCAGCCTTGCGGCTGCACTGGATCTGACATCCATGACAACCTCCCGCATCATTGCAGATTTGCTGGATAATGGTTTTGTAACGGAAGACGTGGCGGAAAGGCGCGGACGCGGACGCCCCGGAACACTTGTACGATTGAATGCAAAGCGGGTCGGTTTCACTGTTATTAAAATGACCAGCTATCTGGTAGAAGGCGCTCTGCTGGATTTGCAGGGGAACATTATTGCCTCGCAGACCAAGCGTTTGAATGCTGATGCTGATAATCAGCAGATGACGGTTTTTC
>JAIRVW010000044.1 GCA_031253705.1 Brucellaceae bacterium | reverse complement strand
AGACACATCTAACAAGAAAGCCGCCGGTCGTCCGGCGGCTTTTTTAGTATCTAATTGTTTTAAGTGTTCTGGCCGGTTCACACCAAAAACGGATTACCGCGCCGCTCATCACCAAAACGGCTTCCGGCACCGTGACCGCAAATAAAACTGAACTCATCGCCCAAAGGCAGCAGCTTTTCTTTGATGGAGCGGATCAGCGTATCATGATCCCCGCCCGGCAAATCCGTACGGCCGACAGAACCGTTGAACAGCACATCGCCGACAATAGCAAAATGCATCGCCTCATTGATAAACACCACATGGCCTGGTGAATGCCCCGGACAATGTAGAACTTCAAATTCCTCACCGGCGACCTGCAAAACATCGCCCTCTTTCAGCCAGCGATCCGGCTGAAAATTGCGGTAGCCGCTGCCAAGCCCGTATTTTGCGGCAGATGATTCCACATTATCATAGAGAAACGCATCTTCTTCCTGCGAGCCGATAACCGGCACCTGCAAGGCATCGCGCAGATCCGCAGCCGCACCGATATGATCCACATGACCATGCGTGATCCAGATGGCTTCAATCTTCAGCTGATTTTTCTCAATCACTTCCTTGAGCGCATCGACATCGCCGCCCGGATCAACCACAACACCGACCTTGGTATCTTTATCGAACAGGATTGTGCAATTCTGCCGGAACGGCGTTACCGCTACTATGATTGCCTGAAGCTGGCTCATTTATCACCCGATAATCTTTTTCACGAACAGAGCTATCTCTCACTGCGCAGAGCGCAACAAAAAAGGATAGCCGAAGCTACCCTTTATATAGATGCTTAAAAATGAAATTGCAGTGGCTAAAACATACCGGCAGACAAATGATACCTCCGGCGGCCACAGCAACGTGACACGCCCGCAGATCATCAATCTCTGAACCTGATCAGATAGTCAGGATTTAGCCATGTTGTTTTTGATCAGTCCGGCAATCGCAGTCAGAACAGCACCACCGGCACCACCGCCGATCAGCTGGCCGACAATGCCGCTCAGAGCAGAATCGACACCGCCGCCTGTCAGCATAGGCAGCAGCTGACTCAGGATCAGACCGCCGATACCACCGGCCACGGTATTCCCTGTTGTACCAAGACTGAGATTCTTCACAGCACCGACAAGATTACCGCCGACGGCACCGGCGACCAATTGCACGAGAATAGGAACTAATGCATCCATAATTGTCACCCCGAATAATTGTCATATCAAAGTAAAGCACTTTGATATGCTGATGATGCCAAGAAATAGAAGACTGTCAATTCTTATAATAAAGGCCTGATAAATTCAGCATGTTGCCGGTGCCCGCCCAAACATCATTATACAGGCGGATAAAATAATCCCTGTGTTGCTATACAGGCCGCAAAAGCAGATAATTGCGGGTAAGTTGCAGATTTCCTATCCGCGCGGCAAACACGCTGGTAGAGAGGAATGCAGACAATGCGACAGCCAAACCGGAGACCAACGTGCGTTTCAATACCAATGATACAACCATTCGTTCAGCCCTGTCAGAAGATGAGGTCAACGATCTGGGCATCATTGAGCTTTTGTTCTTCTCCTATCGTGACTTCACTGCTGACCCTGACAAGCAGCTTGAAACCATGGGTTTCGGGCGCGCGCATCACCGTGTCCTCTATTTCGTCAACCGTAAACCCGGCATGAATGTTGCCGAATTGCTGGAGGTTCTGAAAATCACCAAGCAAAGCCTTGCGCGGGTTTTGAAACAGCTGGTTGATAACGGCCATATTATTCAGCTGACCGGCGAAACTGACCGCCGCCAGCGCGAACTTTATCCGACGGCTTCAGGCCGCGAACTTATTCTTTCGCTCACACAGCCGCAGTCAAACCGCATTGCGGCAGCACTGGCGGAAAGCAATGTGACAGAGAAGAAGATTATCCAGAATTTTCTGAAAGCTATGGTCAATAGTGACCAGCGCGATCAGATCGACAGCTTACCGGTTAACCGGTAAATATAAACAGCCTTCGTTCATATAGTGTGTATAGGCGCAAGCCCCGCACACAGGTAAATAAACCACTGATGACGCAATGAGACGGCTGAATCCGCGCCTGCTAACAGGCAAGATAAGCTCTGTAATGAAAGGGTAGAACCAATGACCGTCGAAGACACAATTTTGTCCGATGATGCACCGCATTTGCTGGTGGTTGATGATGATACCCGTATCCGCAGCCTGCTCTCGCAATATCTGAGCACCACCGGCTACCGCGTAACCATGGCAGCCAATGCGCAGGAAGCCCGCCGCAAGCTGGAAGGCATTGATTTCGACCTGATCATTCTCGATGTGATGATGCCGGGCGAAAGCGGTGTAGAGCTGACCCGCTCATTGCGCGAGCAGAAGAATGTACCAATCCTGATGCTCACCGCCTTGTCTGAAACAGACAGCCGTATCAGCGGTCTGGAAGCCGGTGCCGATGATTATCTCTCCAAGCCGTTTGATCCGCGTGAACTGACCCTGCGTATCAATAATATTCTGCGTCGCGGCGCTCAGCCGACCCAGCATATTATCGAGCAGATTGTTTTCGGCCCTTACACATTTTCTATTCCGCGCAAGGAACTCAAACAGGGCGGCGAAGTTATTAAACTGACGGATCGCGAACAGGATATTATGACGATCTTTGCCGAGCGTGCCGGTGAAACTGTTCCCCGCCATGAGCTGACCGGTCAGGACGGCGAAGTCGGCGAACGTACAATTGACGTACAGATCAATCGCCTGCGCCGCAAAATCGAAACCGATCCTGCCAATCCGATCTGGCTGCAGACCGTGCGTGGTATCGGCTACAAGCTGAGCATTGAGCAATAACAGCAGCCCTCAAACCGGATGTGGCGTAACAGGAGACTTTAGCCTTTGCTGAGACGGTTATCCGACTGGCTGGCCTTGCGCATGCCCAAGCGGCTCTATGCACGCTCGCTCATCATCATCATCGCTCCGATGGTGCTGTTGCAGTCGGTTATTGCCTTCGTGTTTATGGAACGGCACTGGCAGATGGTCACCGAGCGGCTCTCCACTGCTGTGGTGCGTGATATTTCGGCGATTATTGATATTCTGGAGACCTATCCGCAGGAACCGGATTACGCCAATATCATCCGCATTGCCCAGCAGCGGCTGGATCTCAATGTTTCAGTGCTCCCGCCTGCCCCGCTGCCGCCTCCGGGGCCAAAACCGTTTTTCTCCATTCTTGATTATTTTCTCAATGAGGAAATCACCCGTCAGATCAACCGCCCGTTCTGGATCGATACCGTCGGGGATTCCGATCTGGTGGAAATCCGCATCCAGCTGGATGATAAGGTTCTGCGTGTTTTTGCCAAACGCAGTCAGGCCTATGCCTCCAATACGCTGATCTTCCTGACATGGATGATCGGTACGGCGCGTGTATTGCTGACCATTGCGATTGCCTTCCTGCGCAATCAGATCAAACCGATCCAGCAATTGTCCGAAGCCGCAGAAAGCTTCGGTAAAGGCCAGCCTATGCCCGCCGGTTTCTATCCTCATGGTGCGGAAGAAGTCCGCAAGGCCGGTATCGCCTTCATTCAGATGCGCGAGCGTATTGAGCGCCAGATTGAGCAGCGCACAGCTATGCTCAGCGGTGTGAGCCACGATCTGCGCACCATTCTCACCCGCTTCAAGCTGCAACTGGCCATTGCCGGTACCAAGATTGATACTGTGCCGCTCAATCAGGATATCACCGATATGCAGAATATGCTGGAAGGGTATCTGGCCTTTGCCCGCGGTGAAGGCAGTGAAGAGCAGGATGTCCTTGACCTGAATATTCTCTTCCGCAAACTGCAGGAAGAAGCCAAATTGCGTGATCGCGGCTTTTCAACGGAAATGCATGGTAGCAGTCAGATTCAGGTACGCCCGAATGCTTTCACACGATTGGTCAGCAATCTCGTCGGCAATGCCTTCCGCTATGCGCAATCCGTACATCTGACAGCAACCCATCAGGACAACTGGCTGACCATCATCGTGGATGATGACGGTGCAGGCATTCCGGAAGATAAGCGAGAAGAAGTCTTTAAACCTTTTGTAAGGCTGGATGAAGCCCGCAATCAGGATGCAGGCGGCACCGGCCTCGGACTGGCGATTGCCCGTGACATTGCCCGCAATCACGGCGGTGATATCACGCTGGATAGCAGCCCGACAGGTGGCCTGCGAGCTATTATCAGCATTCCTGCGTGATGTGACGGGCTTATCACCCGTCACACTGTGTCAGACATGTTTACGGACAGACCGGTACAAATTTAACAGCTGATGCCTTGTAGATATTTTCATCTTTTGCTGCAAAACCGACAAAGCCTTTGACGCTTGCACCTTTCTGCAACATGCCGCGGGTCAAAATCCGTTCAATCGTGTCGACAGTCTGCTCGCTTTTGTCCGGCATCACAGCTTTAAAACAACCGGTCTTCAGATTAAGCGGCTCATCAGAACTGTTCACAAGCGTTACATCAAAGGTTTTCGTATAGCTGATCTCATTTCCGACAGCCATTGCGGAAAGATTGCGAACCTGAGAACTGACAATGATCCCTGCGGATTTTTTAGCTTCGGCTACGGTATTTTCTCCGGCTGCAAAAGCTGATGAGGACATCACAGCACCGATAGCGGCAATAAAATAAATATATGATTTAAACATAAAGTACTCCAAATTTTACAATTCGGAGTACTACAGAAATTTCATGGCACGTTTATGAACCATATCAAAAAATATTGTAAAATCAATATTTTAGACGGATCGGCAATTCATTAATGCAAGACAGAAACTTAAATCAGCTTCCTGCCGTTCGGTACATTCTTCTCGGTAGCCGCCAACACAATGTCACCATTTTCGTCAGCATATCCGAGCGTCAGAACCTCTGACATAAACGGACCGATCTGGCGTGGCGGGAAGTTGACGACGGCCATAATCTGACGACCGACCAGTGTTTCCGGTGTATAATGCACAGTGATCTGTGCTGAGGATTTCTTAACACCAATCTCTGCGCCAAAATCGACTTTCAGCTTATAGGCTGGCTTGCGGGCTTGGGCGAAAACTTCTGCTTCGATGATTGTGCCGGTGCGGATATCGACTTTTTCAAAATCCGCAAAACTGATTTCCTGAAACTCAGACACACCATCCTCCATAATGCTGCTCATATGCCCGCAAACATAATTCACACAAACCGCCCTACTCAACGGCAGACAATCCTGAGCCTCAGGCGCGGCCAACCGTTTCAAACAGCACGCCCTGCAGAGCTTCCTTGGCAGGAACACCTGACCAGATCACAAACTGGAAAGCCTGATAATAGCATTCGCAGGCTTCGAGCGCGCTGGCCAGCAGCACCTCAACCTGACGGCTGGTCGGCTTGGCACCGCCTGCCAGCAACAGAGACTGACGATACATAATCGCCCCTTCCTGCCGCCACAGATCAAAATGCCCCATCAGCAGTTGCTCGTTAATGAGCGAAAGCAGGCGCATCACTTCATTCACGCGCGGCTCGCTCACCTTTACGTCAAAAGCACAGGCCAGATGCAGCGCTTCAAACTCTTCCATCCACGAGAATGAAAGATGATAATCCGTCCAGTTACCGACAACAGAAACCGCAATCTCATCGTCACCGGTACGGTCAAAAGCCCAGTCATTGGCGTGCGCAACCTGTTCAATGACATCCACCGGATGTGCATCGCGAGCGATATCAAGCTCAAGAAGGTTCATGTTCGTTCCCTGTTTTTGGACCTGCCCGTAAACAAGCAAAGTCCGGATTCCGGCTGTCATAAACACGCAGCCGGAGTGCAGCCTGCGCGGCAATTGCCACACAAAAGACACACTGGTTAATAGGCCGAGACAAATGTTGCTAAACGCTGCAACCCCGCCTCAAACACACGCGCAAACACATGACTGTTACACTGACGCATCAACCGGATCCACGCGGCTGAACCTTCCGTTCCGCCACTCCCCGTTTTTGCTCTGCTTCATGACTCAATTACGAATCATGCAGTGTTTTCAGTCTATTGATGCTGAGTCAGAGTACCAGCCCTTTTTGTCAAAACTCTAAGAAACCATGTGGAAAGAACAAACGGCGCCCGATGGGGCGCCGCTGTAACCGATTCTGGAATAAGGGCTTTTAGGCATTCGCCCCTGTGAATAAAAAGTTAAAAAATCTTTGAGATTTTTAGACCTTAAGCACCTTTTTTCGCTGGTTTTTCTGCCAGTGCCGCTTCGATTTTAGCAATACGCTCTTCGAGCTCGGCAATTTTGACAATCAGAGCACTGTTTTCAGTACGGGTTTTGACCGCCATTTCACGCATGGCTTCAAAATCTTCACGCTGAACAACATCCAGCGTGTTGAGCAGTTTTTCACCCTGAGAGCGCATAGCTGTCTCGACTTCACGGCGCACGCCCTGCGCGGCACCCGCAGCATCAGTGACGAGTTTTGCGAGTTCATCGAGAACTTTACCGGTTGCATTACTCATTGGATCACCTCTTTTTAGCCGCCTCAGGCGGAAATAAACTTCTGCTTCCCAGATAAGCCCAGATTATAAAGCTTGCAAGGATACAAGACGACAAAGCTTTAAAAACGCCCTGAGCTTATCAGCAATTTAAGACCGGCTTAAGGCTGCTCTAGGATTTGTGCCATCAAAGCAACAGACTTTTATCCTTGCTTAAAATTCGCTATGCCACATCAGCAGCAGCGCAAACCGGTGCTGAACCGCATGATTGCAGATCCGCCCTAACGGAGAGAAGAATGACCCAACCGCAGATCATTACGGCTGCACTGCCCTTCCCGAATATTGATCCCGTCTTATTTTCCATAGGGCCGCTCTCCGTTCACTGGTATGGCGTCGGCTATGTCATCGGCATTCTGTTCGCCTGGTGGTATGGCAAAAAGCTCGTCAATAATGCGCGGTTGTGGCCGAACAATAATGCGCCGATGGATCCGCTGGCGCTGGATGATTTTGTACTCTGGGCAGCACTCGGCGTCGTACTGGGCGGTCGTCTCGGCTATGTGATGTTTTATAATCCGAGCTTCTACCTCAGCCATCCGCTGGAAATTCCGGCGGTCTGGGATGGCGGCATGTCCTTCCATGGCGGCATTCTCGGCACCACCATTGCGATGATCCTGTTTGCCCGTAAGCGCAGCATTCCGGTCTGGAGCATGTTCGATACAATCGCCGCCGGTGTGCCGGTTGGTCTTGGTGTGGTGCGTGTTGCCAATTTCATCAATTCAGAACTCTGGGGACGTATCAGCAATGTCTCATGGGCGGTCTATTTTCCGAATGGCGGCCCGTTCCCGCGCCATCCGAGCCAGCTTTATGAAGCAGCGCTGGAAGGCTTGGTACTGTTCTTCGTGCTGTTATTACTGGTCTGGAAAGGCAAAAAGCTCAAAGCGCCGGGCTTTATCGCCGGTGCCTTTGTTACCGGTTACGGCCTGTCGCGCATTCTGGTGGAGTTCTTCCGCGAGCCGGATGCACAGATCGGCTATCTCTTTGGCGGCTGGATGACCATGGGCATGGTTCTGTCCGTACCAATGGTGCTGCTCGGTGTCTGGGCAATGGGACGCGCCAACCGTGCTGCGGCAAAGGCCTGATCGGATGAGTGAAATGACAATTCCCGCGGCCGACAAGCTAAAACAGCGCCTGATCCGCCTCATCAGCAATGGCGAGCCGATCAGCGTCGCCGATTATATGGCTTTCTGTCTCGCCGATCATGACGGCGGCTATTACATGACCCGTGAACCGTTCGGTGCGAAAGGTGACTTCATCACCGCGCCGGAAGTCAGCCAGATGTTCGGCGAACTGATCGGCGTCTGGGTCGTCAGCCATTGGGAAGCCTTAGGCAGACCGGCAAACTGCACCATTTGCGAGATCGGCGGCGGCCGCGGCACATTGATGAGCGATCTGCTGCGTGCGGCGGGCAAGCTGGCACCGGATATGCTGCGCACAGCGCATATTGCCATGGTAGAAACCAGCGACCGCCTGACAGCTGTGCAAAAGAAAAAGCTTGAAGGCGCCGCCCCGCATATGGGCTGGTACAAAAGCTTTGAGGAAATCCCGCAAAACACGCTGATCCTTGTCGCCAATGAATTATTGGACGCGCTGCCGGATCATCAATATGTCAAACATCAGGGGCGCTTTGTTGAACGCATGGTCGCCACCTGTAACGAGGCTGAGCCGCAGCTCTGCTTCACGACCGGCACCGGCGGCATCGATCCCGCCTTGCTGCCACAAGGCCATGAAGCAGCGCCGGAAGGCACAATTTTTGAAGCTTCACCGGCACGCACGGCACTGATGCAGCACATCAGCGAACATATCCGCAAACACAAAGGCGCGGCTGTGCTGATCGATTACGGCTCGCATGAGGCCGGTTTCGGCGATACTTTGCAGGCCCTTTATCAGCACGCCTATCAGGATGTTTTTGCTGCCCCCGGTCAGGCCGATATCACCACTCATGTGGACTTTGCCGCTCTTGCACATATTGCCGCCAGTCTCGGCTGCGCGACCAAGGCCGAAGAACAGGGCGATTTCCTGCTGAGAATGGGACTGCTCAGCCGTGCCGGTCAGCTCGGCGCTGGTAAGTCCGCAACAATACAGGAACAAATCCGCGATGATGTGGAGCGGCTGGCAGCACCGAACCAGATGGGCAGCCT
>JAIRVW010000041.1 GCA_031253705.1 Brucellaceae bacterium | reverse complement strand
TATTCCCGATCCGCAGGGCGTTACAACCATCCATGTGGAGACAGCGCGGCAGATGCGCGATGCGGTTGAGGCGCAATTGCCTGCGGATGCGGCGGTGATGGTTGCTGCCGTTGCAGATTGGCGCACAGCCAATGCGGCGGATCAGAAGATCAAGAAACAGGCAGGCGAGGCGGCGCCGTCTTTGCAGATGGTGGAAAACCCCGACATTCTGGCGACGATCGGCCATCACGCACAGCGCCCGCATCTCGTTGTTGGTTTTGCCGCTGAGACGCAGAATGTGGTCGAAAACGCCCGCAAGAAGCTGGATAAAAAGGGCGCGAACTGGATTGTCGCGAATAATGTCAGTTTCTCTGAGGATGGTGGCAGTGTGATGGGCGGCGACCATAATCAGGTGCTGCTGATCAGCCATGACGGCGTGGATGAATGGCCGTTGCTGGATAAGGATGAGGTGGCACAGCGGCTGGCTGAAAAGATTGCTGCTGCTTTAAGCTGAATGATCATTTTAAATGAATTGCCTAAAAATGAGGCTTGCAAGAATGCGATGCTTCGTTTTTAGGCAATGCTGTTTTTGACGAGTGTCTGCACTTTGCGCTCAGCGAATATCAATATTGTATGACGTTAAAAAAACCGTTTTCGCGCTGAAATATTTTTAACATGAAATCAGCAGCTTATTATTTTAACCCTTCTCCTGATCAGTAGTCTCTCACAGTTTGGCATGAAAATTGCTTTGTTTCTGTTGAGCCACAGAGGCCTGCCTGTTGCAGGGTTTCCGGCAGATAGGGGATATTTTGATGCTTATTTTCAGAGAACCCAGACTATTCATATCAATCAGTGCCAAGTCTGTTTTATGCGCATTCCTGTTCGCATTGGTTAGTACCCATGCCTATGCACAGGATGCGGTGGTTGCAGCCGATACCGGTGATACCGCATGGATGCTGACTTCCACAGTGCTGGTTTTGCTGATGACTATACCGGGTGTGGCACTGTTCTATGGCGGCATGGTGCGCGGTAAAAATGTGCTGGCCACCACGATGCAGAGTTTTGCTATTGCCTGTGTGGCTTCTGTTTTGTGGATGGTGGCCGGTTACTCGCTGGCCTTTACAGATGGTGGCACTGCCAATGCCTTTATTGGCGGGTTGTCGAAGGCGTTTTTTGCCGGTGTCACACCGGCATCTTTGACCGGCACAATCCCTGAATATGTGTTTATCACCTTTCAGATGACCTTTGCGATCATCACGCCCGCACTGATTGTCGGTGCATTTGCGGAGCGGATGAAGTTCTCCGCACTGCTGATCTTCACCATTCTGTGGCTGTTCATCGTCTATGTGCCGGTGGCGCACTGGGTGTGGGGCGGTGGTTTTCTCGGTGGTGACGGTGTGCTGGATTTTGCGGGCGGTACGGTCGTGCATATCAATTCCGGTATTGCCGGTCTGGTCGTGGCGCTGATGCTGGGTAAGCGCGACGGCTACGGACAGGTGAATATGGCGCCGCATAATCTGGTTTATTCGCTGATTGGTGCATCGCTGCTCTGGGTTGGCTGGTTTGGTTTCAATGCCGGTTCTGCGGGAGGTGCCAACGGTATTGCTGCTGTGGCTATGGTGAATACGCAGGTCGCCGCTGCGGCGGCTGCGCTGAGCTGGATGGTTGTGGAGTGGCTGGCGACAAAGCGACCGAGTGTGCTGGGTATTATCTCCGGCGCCGTGGCTGGCCTTGTGGGGATTACACCGGCCGCTGGCTTCGTTAATCCGGCAGGGGCGCTGATGATCGGCGTGGCTTCAGGTGCGGGCTGTTATTTCGCGGCGGTGAAACTCAAGCACTGGCTCGGCTATGACGATAGTCTTGATGCTTTTGGTGTGCATGGTGTCGGCGGTATTATTGGCGCATTGCTCACTGGTCTGTTTGCTGATGCGGCGATCAATCCGCTCTCGGAAGGCGCCACGGTTCTCAAGCAGCTTTATGGCGTGGTGGTAACCATGCTTTACACAGCGCTGATGACGGCACTGATTGTGGCAGCCATCCGAATGTTCATGGGGCTGCGTGTGCCCAAGGCTACGGAAATCGAAGGGCTAGATATTAATCTGCACGGCGAGACGGTGCATTCATAAAACAAGTTCAGCCGTCGAGGGGCTGCCGCGTAACCGGCTCTGTCAGATCATCCGCAGAAGATGACAGCAGCAACCGGTTGCGCGGAACTAATTTGATTATTTTTTAATGTCGCGAACCTGATAATCTTTAATCGCGGCAAATTTGATAGCCTTCCAGCGCTCTGCTTCATAATTCAGCGAGAAGGCATTTGGCGTCAGATAGACCGGATCATTATCCAGATCATGGGCAATATCGGCACGGTGTGTGGCGATGAAGCGGTTCAGTTCTGCCGGATCATCGGAAGAAATCCAGCGGCACAGGCTGAAGCGCGACATTTCAAAGCCGACCGGCAATGAATATTCGATCTTGAGACGCTCGGTCAGCACGTCGATCTGCAGGGCGCCAACCACGCCGACAATCGCCGGAGAGCCGTCATCCGGAAGGAACAGCTGTACCACGCCTTCTTCAGCCATCTGCTGGAGAGCTTCGCGCAGTTTCTTGGCCTTCATTGCATCATCAAGACGCACGCGACGCAGAATTTCCGGCGCGAAGTTTGGCACGCCACGGAACAGCAGGTCTTCACCCTCGGTCAGTGTGTCGCCGATGCGCAGGGTGCCGTGGTTCGGAATACCAACGACGTCACCGGCAAAAGCCTCATCGGCAATCTGGCGGGAGCGGGCGAAGAAGAATTGCGGTGCAGAAAGGCTCATCGGCTTGCCGGTACGCACCAGCTTGGCTTTCATGCCACGGGACAATTTGCCGGAGCAGACGCGCAGGAAAGCAATACGGTCGCGGTGGTTCGGATCCATATTCGCCTGAATTTTGAACACGAAACCGGTCATTTTTTCTTCATCAGCTTCAACGCGGCGGGTATCGGCATCCTGTGCACGCGGGCTTGGGCCGAAATCGCAGAAAGCTTCGATCAGATCGCGCACACCGAATTTCTTCAGTGCGGAGCCGAAATAAACCGGTGTCAGATGACCTTCACGGAAAGACTGCAGGTCAAATTCACGACAGACACCGCGTGCCATTTCCACGCTTTCAATGAAGTTTTCACGTTCATTTTCCGGCAGCAGACCGGCAGCCAGCGCATCGTCAGGACCGCTGACCGGTGTCGGCTGCTCTTCGGTATCCTGACGGCGGATGGTGTTGTTGTGCAGATCATAAGTACCGGCAAAGCTTTTGCCAGAGCCGATCGGCCATGTGATCGGGGCAGTATCCAGCGCCAGCTTTTCTTCGATCTCGTCGAGAATTTCAAACGGATCGCGGGCTTCACGGTCCATCTTGTTGATGAAGGTGACAATCGGAATGTCACGCATACGGCAGACTTCAAACAGCTTCAGCGTACGCGGCTCAATACCTTTGGCGGCATCGATCACCATGACGGCACTGTCAACGGCTGTGAGTGTGCGATAGGTGTCATCCGCAAAGTCTTCGTGACCCGGTGTATCGAGCAGGTTGAAGATGCAGTCTTTATATTCAAAGGTCATCACCGAGGTGACAACGGAAATACCGCGGTCACGCTCAATATTCATCCAGTCGGAACGGGTCTGAATACGGTCTTTCTTGGCCTTAACTTCACCGGCAAGCTGAATAGCACCACCGAACAGCAGCAGCTTTTCAGTCAGCGTGGTTTTACCGGCGTCCGGATGCGCAATAATCGCGAATGTGCGACGATGCGAGGCGGGAGTAGTTTGTTCAGGCATAAAGAGCTCGGATAATACAAAATTGGACAGGTGTGCCTTCTAGCAGCATCGTGGCAGTTCGTCGACCTGAAATGCAAAAGGGCGCTTTCTGCTGTTCAAAGCAAAAAGCGCCCTTGTCAGATAGCGGATAATTTAGCCGCGCATGGTTTTCAGACCAAAGCCCAGTGCGATCATCGCCCAGCCCTGGAAAACCAGATCGATGGCAAGGAACATACCGAGGATCCACAGGCTGTTGACCGGCCAGCCGATAGCAATCACGATACCGGCAAGTGCGGTGATGAGACCACCGGCGAGCATCCAGCCCCAGCCTTTAACACTGCGGCTCTGGAAAGCCACCCACATACGAACCACGCCGGAACCGATCAGGGCAGCTGCGATGAAGAGTGTGAAAATGCTGGAAGCAAGAAATGGATTAAGGAAAGTCAGAACACCGGCTGCAGCATAAAGCACGCCGCTGATCATCCAGAAGAAAAAGCTTTTCCATGTCTGAACGCTGAAGGCGTGAAAGATCTGAACAATACCGGCAATCAGGATGGTAATCCCGACATAGTAAACCGAGGCAACGGTCGCAAAAACGAGATTGCCGAAAGCAATGCCGCCGAGCATCAGCATGACAATACCCAGAACAATGAACCAGCCCCATTTATGGGTCAGGGAGCCGATGGCTTGTGCCGGTGTTTTAATACCTGATGATAAAGACATGTTTGTTATCCTGTTGATGAAGGAACGTGCTTCTATTAACAAAGGATCATATTAAATTTATCGCAAAATTCAAATGATTATAATGTGATCTTTATTTCGGATATTAAAATAATGAACGGCATTACGGAAGAAATTATAATCATCAAAATATGCTTCTTACTGTCATGTTTTTAATTGACTGTGCTTTTTTACTGAAGCACGGAACAGTTATAAACACAGTGTGAAATTCTTTTGCCAAAGCTTGGTGATTGCTGATAATTTGCCCTCATGTTTGACACGCTGATTTCATACTGGCCGGTATACTGGCCGCATATCCTGCTGGGCTTGTCGCTGATTATCGGCGCCATTGCTGCCATTCATGCAACAATGACCAAAGAGGAAGTCCGCTCTGCGCTGGGCTGGGTCGGCGTTATCATGCTGTCACCGATTATCGGTGCGCTGGTCTATGCCATTGCCGGTGTGAACCGGATGCGGCGCTCCTCGCTGAGTATGCAGCGTGCAGGCATGACTGATATTGAGCTCTATCATCTGTCGCACTATGACGCCTCACCGGATGAAGTGCGCCATGCCAGCGGTAATAATTTTATTGCGATGAAGCGGCTGGGTGATGTGGTCAGCCGCTGTAATCTGACATCAGGCAATAGTATTGAAGTGTTGCAGAGCGGCGATATTGCTTATGCCGCGATGTTGGAAGCGATTGGTCAGGCCAGACGCAGCATTCTGCTGGAAACCTATATTTTTGATAATGATGAAATCGGCAAGCAGTTTGCGGATGCTCTCGGTAAAGCGGTTGTTCGCGGTGTTGAGGTGCGGGTGCTGGTGGATGCCGTGGGCGCGCGTTATTCCACACCGAGCATTATCGGTCTGTTGCGCTCGAAAACCGTGAAAGCCGAAATCTTCAACGGCAAGCTGATCACCGGTCTGCGCCTGCCTTACGCGAATTTGCGCACGCACCGTAAAATTCTGATTATTGACGGTGGAATTGCTTTTACCGGCGGCATGAATATCCGCGCGGGTTTTACAACTGAGTTTGCGCAGAGTCATGCGGCGCAGGATACGCATTTCCGCCTTACGGGACCGGTGGTGACGGATATTTTCAATACAGCATCGGAAGACTGGCGCTTTACCACGGATGAGCATCTGAGCGGAGCGGCATGGGCGGTAACGCCGCCTGCTTTCCATCCGGGGCAGGGGCTGCTAGTGCGCGCTGTGCCGTCAGGGCCGGATAAGAGCCTTGAAACTAATCATAAGATCATGATGGGCGCTTTTTCCGTTGCAGAAAAGCATATCCGCATCATGACGCCTTATCTGCTGCCGGATCGCGAACTGGTCAGCGCTTTGGTTACGGCTGCACGGCGCGGTGTGATCGTGGATATTGTTGTGCCTGCGCAGAATAATCTGGTGCTGGTTGATATGGCGATGACCGCACAGTTTGATCAGTTGCTGAAAGACGGCTGCCGGATCTGGCGCGCGAAAGGCGCGTTCAATCATTCCAAGCTGATGAGCGTGGATGATGTCTGGGCTTATGTCGGTTCCAGCAATCTTGATCCGCGCTCGCTGCGCCTGAATTTCGAGATCGACCTTGAGGTCTATGATGCGCAGACGGCGGAAGGGATTTCCAGACGGATTGATCAGCATGTGGCGACCGGCACAGGTGTGAAACTGGCGGAGCTGAAAGCCCGTCCGTTCTCGCGGCGCCTGCTGGAGCGGATTGTCTGGCTGGGGTCGCCTTATCTGTAAGCGGACAGGCGTTCAGGGCTGGTATTGCCGAGTTCCAGCGCCTTGAGATCAAGATGCGCTTTGATCGGCAGGTGATCTGAGGCCAGACGCGCCAGCGGAGTGTTGTGCACCTCGACAGAGGTGACAAGCTTCTGCGGACGGCTGAGGATGCGATCCAGCGCGAGAACCGGAAAGCGCGACGGGAAGCTCGGCACGGCACCTGCGGTCAGGTTAAAGACGGGTTGCAGATTGGCCAGTGACGATCCTTTGCCGACACGCCATTCATTAAGATCGCCGATCAGAATGGTCGGGCGATCATGATCCTCACGTACCATGGACAACAATGTTTCTGCCTGTCGTGCACGGGAATGTTTCAGCAGGCCGAAATGCGCGGCGATAATGCGCAGAGGGCCTTCTTCGAGATCAATATCCGCCACCACAGCTCCGCGCGGCTCAACGCCCGGTAATTTCAGCTGGTGAATATCGCGCACTAAGCCTTGCCGGAACAGCAGCAGGTTGCCGTGCCAGCCGTGGCCGTCCGGTGACATGGTCTGGATCGGGATAGGGACAAGGCCGCTGTCTCTTTCGAGATTTTGCAAGTTCAGCAGGCCTTTGCGTTCGCCGAAGCGCTTATCCGCTTCCTGAATGGCGATAATATCGGCATTGAGTTCGGAGATGACCTGCGCGGTACGTTCGGGATCAAACTTCTTATCAATGCCGATGCATTTATGGACATTGTAAGATGCGATGACCGTATCGCCGCTGGGATTATTATCTGCCAGCGGACGGTAGCCGCGTCTGTTGCGTATCGCCTTCAGAACAGTCTGGGGTAATTTCCTGTCATGCAGTGTCTTACGCAAGCGCAGTTTCCTCGTCGCAGATATGGCAGCCTGAACCTTGTATATAGGGTGCTGAAGGCTATGGAGCAATATCAGAGCATAGACTTGTCGAAACGGACGGCACAATTGCGCCCGCGTGCTTTGGCCATATAAAGCGCCTTATCCGCATGGCGTGCCAGCTGCTCATTGCTGTGGCCGTCCTGCGGTGCCAGCAATGCACCGACACTGATCGCAGAGGAGACCTCACGCCCGTTAATTTTAAACGGTATGCGGAATGCGGTGACCAGACGGTCTGCTACGGATTGTAAATCCTCGTCGCTTTGGACGGAAGGCAGAATAATGCAGAATTCATCGCCGCCGATGCGCACCGCAATATCCCCGTCAGTGATAACAGAGCGGATGCGGTCTGCTGCCTGCTTCAGTAAGCGATCACCGGCCGGATGACCGTAAGTATCATTGATGGTTTTGAAATTATCCATATCCAGCAGCAGGATACCGGCAGAATGCTTGTTCTCGATATGCTGGCGCAGAAAAGGCGTGACATGTTCTTTGAGTGCGCGGCGGTTATAGAGCTGCGTCAGCGGATCGGTCAGAGCGCTTTTACGCAAATTGACCTTATCATTCTGCAGGAGCGTATTTTTGCGCTGCAGGCTCAGCAATGCGCTGGCGAGCAGGGCGAAGCGGCGCATTTCCTCGCACTGGTGATTGTCGAAGTCGCGCGGTTTGGTATCAATGACGCAGAGTGCGCCTAATGTCAGTCCTTCATCGATTTCCAGAGGAAAACCCGCATAGAAGCGGAAACCCGGTTCACCGGTGACATAAGCCTGATGATGAAAAGCCGGATGCAGGCGCATATCCGGTACAATCAGAGGCCGGCCGGAATGCACGACATGGGTGCAGCCGGATTTTTCGCGCGGGCAGTCTGCAGCTTCAATGCCTGATGTCGCGGCAATGCGCTGCCAGTCCTCATCAATGATGGTGACGGAGCAGGAGGCAGCCTGAAAAATATCCTGAACAAGTGTGGTCAGAATATTCAGCTCATCCGTAATAGTCAGTTCCGATGGCAGCAGGCTGCGGACGGATACGAGGCGCTCGGCTTCATTGGCAGGGACTTCAAACGGATAAGGTGTTTTCTGACTATTCAAGCTATGTTCCGGGTTTCTGCTTTGTGAGAAAGATGTGTGACGGAAGGGTGCCAATAAAGGGAGGTTTATTGAAGGCTGTCTCCCGCGATTATCCTCAGATAGTGCAGTAATATTAGACTGGTCTTGCTTAAAAGAAAATGTGTTATCGAAGATATACGACAACATATTTTGTGCAGAAAACACTGTGCTTTGAAAGCTTTACTCTTCCGGGAGCATGAGGCCGTC
>JAIRVW010000039.1 GCA_031253705.1 Brucellaceae bacterium | reverse complement strand
TCAGGCGCAGGATGCTGTGCTGACACCTGCTGATGCCGGTGCATGGCCGCATGCATTGCGCGCGGCTTTTGCTGCCCGTATTGCGGCTGCGAATGATAATCCGTATCTCAGTGCGCTTTATGGTCAGGCTGCTGCCGGTTCAGACTATGCTGATCTCGCGCAAGCCGGTTTCGTACCTGCAAATAGCGTACAGCAAAAAGTCGTGGCCTTTATGGATAAGGTTGCCAATAAGACCAAAGATGTCAGTGCAGATGATATTGCTGTCCTGCAGCAGGCCGGTATTGCCGATGCTGATATTGTGCGCCTGTGCGAACTGAATGCTTTTCTTGCCTATCAAATCCGCGTGGCGTCCGGCCTCGCATCTTTGGCTGAAGCTGACGGGGAGCAGATCTGATGAGCGAAATTATTCATAAATTCACGAAAACTGTTCCTGAATGGCAGCCGCGTGTGAAGCCGGTTGTGCTGGCTGAAGCCACACCGGAGCAGCTGGATGCGCTGAAGGTGACGCCATCCAACACTAAAGTGTCTGATTATGTGCTGGTACTGGCACATGATCCGGAAAGCCTGAATGTGCGCTCACCGCTGTTCAACACAGTGATGTATGGCAAAGGTGGTCTGGGACGTGCGGAGCGTGAGCTTGGTGCGTTGGGCGCTTCGGTGGTCAATCGCTGTATCTATTGTGCAGCCGTGCATGCACAGCGCCATGCGCAGCTCAGCCGTGATGAGAGCGTGACCGACAAGCTGTTTCTTGATGGCGAGAAGGCTAAACTTGATCCAAAAAATCAGGCGATTTTTGATTTTGCGCTGAAGCTGTCGCAGTTCCCGCCGCAGACAAATGCAGAAGATGCACGCCGGTTGCAGGAGCAGGGGCTGAACAAGGAAGAGGCCGTTGATCTGGTGTTGTCCACGGCCATGTTCGGTTGGGCAAACCGCCTGATGCATGTGCTGGGCGATCCCGTCAAATAAACTGAATTCATCATCGTAGAACCTGACCACTATTGCTGCCTGAAAAGGCGGGCAGGGAGAAACTATGCGCAATTTAAAGGCGCTGGAAGCCTATCTGGAAGTTGCAACTCTAGGCAGCGTCACCGCCGCTGCCAAACGGCTGCAATTGTCCCAGCCTTCCGTTAGCCGGATTATTCAGGATCTGGAACGTGATCTTGGTCAAAAGCTTTTTGTCCGTGTCGGGCAGCGTCTGGCGCTGACCCAGGAGGGCATGTTGTTGCGTGATGATGTGGAACGGGCATTGGCCGGCGTCGCCGAGGTTTGGGAGCGCGCGCAGGAAGTGGCCAATCTCAGGACACGGCCGGTGCGCATTGCCTGTATCTCGGCGCTGGCTTTTGGTCTTGTCCCCCATGCATGGGCATCACTCAGCCATTCTGTGGGAGCGGAAGGCGCAAGACGTATTGCTATTCAGACGGATACGCCGGAACGGGTACGCAGTTCCGTGCTCTCGAACGATGCGGATATCGGTGCGACAAGCCTGCCATTGCAACACCGTGATCAGACGACCCACTGGTTCGGCAGTGCGCCCTGCGTTCTGGCTGTGCGGGCTGATGATCCGCTGGCGAAAGAGCAGGGGCCAATCCCGCTCTCGGCAATAAAAAGCCGCACATTGGTGGAAATGTCCAACCGTCGCGGCCTGCCTGCCCGTATCCGCCAGACTTTGAAAAACAATCATATCGAGACCGGCGGGCTGATCCGCACCAACTCAACCATGAATGCGCTGGCACTGATCCGCGCCGGTGCAGGTGGTCCCGCAGGAACCGTTGGCGTGGTTGAGCCGGTCACCTCTGCCGGTACACCGCTGGACGGTATCGTCACTTTGCCGCTGGGGCTGGATATTCCTTATAGTTTCGGTGTGATCAGTCACAATGCCACGCAGTTAAGCGAGACAGCAGCAGAACTGATCGCAGCACTGGAACAGGCCGCGCATAAACTGGTGCCGGGTTTCAAACTTCACACACCTGATGAACATCAATCGCTGATTACCCAGCTTGCATTGCTGGAGGACTGACCATGCAAAATTTTCCCTCATCGCTTGAAGAACTCAACAGCCTCGTTGCCCGTGATCTGGATTATCTGACATTACCGGCCAAGGAATGGGTGCCGCTGAAACAGATCAATGGTGAAACACTGCTGGATGTGGCCATTATCGGTGGTGGTATGGCGGGCCTTTCGGCTGCGGCATCGTTGAAACATCTTGGTATCCGCACGGTTATTTTTGATGCACGGCCTCACGGTTTTGAAGGCCCTTGGGCAACAACAGCGCGCATGGAAACCCTGCGCTCACCAAAGAGCCTGACGGGACCAGCGATTGGTATTCCGTCTCTGACTTTCCGTGCATGGTTTACCGCGCAGTTCGGTGAAGCAGAATGGGATGCCCTCGATAAAATTCCGCGCCTGCAATGGATGGATTATCTGCGCTGGTATCGCAATGTTCTCAATATTGAACTGCGCAATGATCATCGCATTACACTGATCAAGCCGGAAGCTGAGCATACGGTGCTGGAGCTGGAAACCCCGCACGGCAGTCAGACTATCCGCGCCCGCCACGTGGTGCTGGCAACCGGGCGCGATGGTCTCGGCGGACCTTATGTGCCGGAGATTATTCGCACTCTGCCAAAGCAGTTCTGGGCACATTCGTCGGATGAAAATGATTATAGCTTGCTGAAGGGAAAATCGGTTGCTGTGATCGGTGCCGGAGCATCGGCGATGGACAGTGCGGCAACGGCTTTGGAAGCTGGTGCTGCGCGTGTCGATCTGCTGATCCGCCGCAAAGATATTCCGCGGATTAACCGTGGTAAGGGCATGGGCAATCCGGGCTCGGTCTATGGCATGCAAAATCTCGACGGCCGCACCAAACTGGCAATCTACAGCTATATCGGTGCGGAACAGGTGCCGCCGCCACGTGCCAGTGTGCTGCGTGTCAGCCGCCATAACAATGCATTCTTTCAGCTGGGCGCTTCTCTTGAGAGCATCGTGGTGAAGGGTGACAAGATCGAGATCACCACGCCACAGGGGCGCAGACAGTTCGATTTCCTGATCGCTTCCACCGGTTTCCAGATCGACTGGCGCCAGAAAGCCTTCCTGTCGGAAATCGCCAGCAAAGCCCGTACATGGGAAGAACGTCTGGCACCGCTGACCGGTAATGAAGACCGCTCATTAACAGAAGCGCCGGATCTCGGGCCATCTTTTGAATTCCTGCCAAAAGCGGGCGTGGAGGCCGCAGGTCTGTCCCGTATTCATTGCTTCTGCTATCCGGCCATGATGTCTCATGGCGGTGTATCCGGTGATATTCCGTCGATCAGTGAGGGCGCAGCCCGTCTGTCAACGGGCATTGCTGCTACGCTGTATCATGAAGATATCGATCAGCATTTTGCCAATGCCAAAAGCTATTCAGAGCCGGAAGTCTTCGGTGATGAATGGGTTGAAGCGAATAATTATGACCAGACTGATCTTGAGGCGCTGGTATGAATTTCACTGTCTGGCTCATCAAACGATTAGCTCAGGCGGCGGTCGTTCTGCTGATTATGTCGGTCATCGTGTTTCTCGGCTTGCATATGATCGGCAATCCGGCAGATATTCTGCTGGCACCCGATGCAACGCAGGCCGACCGCGCAGAGCTGATTGAACGCCTCGGCCTCGACCTGCCGGTCTGGCAGCAATATTGGCTGTTTCTGAAAAGCGCTTTGCAGGGCGATCTGGGCAATAGCTTCGTCTATAATACGCCTGCGGTGACGCTGATTCTGCAACGCCTGCCGGCAACGCTGGAACTGGCCGTATTGGCGATGATCTTTGCGGTGTTTATCGGTATTCCGCTTGGTCTTTTTGCTGGGCTTAAACCGGAAAACCCGTTTGCCAAGCTGATCACCACCGGCAGTATTCTGGGCTTTTCCCTGCCAACTTTCTGGGTTGGCTTGCTGCTGATCATGACTTTCAGCGTGTCACTCGGGCTGTTGCCCGCCAGCGGGCGCGGCACAACCGTGCGTCTCTTCGGTGTGGAATGGTCATTCCTGACCCTTGATGGTCTACGCCATATGCTGCTGCCTGCAATCAATTTGGCAATGTTTAAAGTCTCGCTGGTTGTGCGTCTTACCAATGCCGGTGTGCGTGAAGTGAAATCGCTGGATTATGTGCGTTTTGCCCGCGCCAAAGGCCTGTCGCCTTTGCGTGTTGTGCGCCGCCATATCCTGCGCAATGTCATGATCCCGCTGGTCACTGTGCTTGGTATCGAATTCGGTTCGACTGTCGCTTTTGCAGTGGTAACCGAGAATATTTTCTCATGGCCGGGTGCCGGTAAACTTATCCTCGACAGTATCAATGCGCTCGACCGTCCTGTGGTTGTTGCCTATCTGATGGTGGTTGTGACGCTGTTTGTGACGATCAATCTGGTCGTGGATATTCTGTATCGTGTGCTTGATCCGCGTGTCAGAACGGAGGCGGCCGCATGACCATGTCTCTCACCAAACCACCGCGCTCACCAATCGCGGAAAATATCCGCATGTTCCTGCGCTCGCCGCTTGCCGTTTTCGGGCTGGCTTTGTGTGTGCTGATTGCAGCCGCCGCTATTTTTGCGCCGCTGATCGCACCGCAGAACCCCTATGATATGATGGCGATTGACGTGATGGATGCACGTCTTGCACCGGGTGAAACCAATATGACGGATGGTTATACCTATCTGCTGGGAACTGACGGGCAGGGGCGTGATCTGTTCTCGGCTATTCTCTACGGCCTGCGCACGAGTCTGGTTGTCGGCATTGGTTCCGCTACTATGGCCGGTGTGATCGGCATCGTGCTCGGGCTGGTTGCGGCCTATGCAGGCGGCAAAACCGATGCACTGCTGATGCGTTTGGTCGATCTGGTGATGTCGCTGCCGTCTATCCTTGTTGCACTCTTGATGCTGGCTTTCTTCGGTCGCGGTGTCGGTAA
>JAIRVW010000011.1 GCA_031253705.1 Brucellaceae bacterium | reverse complement strand
AATATTATCGGCTTTATGCCGCAATTGCTCAAAGCTACACCGCTGACGCTGATGCTGACCGCTATTGCCGCTATTGCAGGACTGATCATGGGGACAGCGATTGCGCTGGCCATGTTATCGCAATTGCGCGCGCTGGTCTGGCCTTCGCAGCTGTTTACATTCTTCTTCCGTGGTACGCCGCTTCTGGTGCAGCTCTATCTGATTTATTACGGATTAGGGCAGATCCTGCCCGGCACCTGGGTGCGTCACAGTTTTCTGTGGCCATATCTGCGTGACGGTCTGTGGTATGCGGTGGTGGCGCTCAGCCTTAATCAGGCCGCTTACAATGCTGTTGTGATTAAAGGTGCGATTGCCGCCGTGCCGAAAGGCCAGATTGAGGCTGCATTGTCGATCGGGATGCGGCCTTGGCAGATTTTGCGCCGCATTACGCTGCCGCAGGCTCTGCGCAATTGTCTGCCGGTGCTGACAGGTGATCTGATCATTATTCTGAAATCCACATCGCTGGCCTCCACGATTACGATTATGGAGCTGATGGGCACCACGCGGATGCTGCAGCGCCAGTCGCTGATGGTTTTTGAACCGCTGATTGCGGCAGGGATCATTTATTTTGTCGTGGTGTTTATTCTCACACGGATTATGAACCGTGTGGAACGTCGCCTGACACCCTATAATCCCGCATAGATAAAGGAAGAAACAGATGAGTGAAACGGCACTGGCTGTCTCTGATATTCATAAAAGTTTCGGCAATGCGGAAGTGCTGAAAGGCGTGTCCTTTGAGGCAAAACGCGGCGATGTTATCTCTCTGATCGGCAGCAGCGGCTCCGGTAAAAGCACATTGCTGCGCTGTATCAATTATCTGGAAACGCCGGATTCCGGTGAAATCCGTGTGGCAGGTGAGCTGATCAGCACCAAAAAAGATAAAAACGGCAAGCTGATTGCCAGCGATAAAAAGCAGCTGCAGCATATCCGTTCCCGCCTTGGCATGGTCTTTCAGAACTTCAATCTCTGGTCACACAAAACCATTACAGAGAATATTATTGAAGGGCCGATGCAAGTGCTGGGGCGTACCCGTGCGCAGGCTCTTGAACAGGCTGAAGCGCTGATGGAAAAGGTTGGCATTGCTCCTAAGCGTGATCATTATCCGAGCCAGCTTTCCGGCGGTCAGCAGCAGCGTGCAGCTATCGCACGGGCACTGGCGATGGAGCCGGAAGTGATGCTGTTTGATGAGCCGACATCGGCGCTTGATCCGGAACTGGTGCAGGAAGTGTTGCAGGTGATTAAAACACTGGCAAAGGAAGGCCGCACCATGGTGATGGTCACCCATGAAATGGCGCTGGCACGCGACATTTCCACGGAAGTTCTGTTTCTGCATCAGGGCAAGGTTGAAGAGCGCGGTGCGCCGGATCAGGTGATGCGCAATCCGCAATCACCGCGGCTGCGTCAGTTTTTGCAGATGGATTCACAGTAAGTTTGCATCGGGAGTGAGGAAATGACTAAATTTGACTTCAGCAGTTTTCTGCCGGAGCTGATCAATATCCGGCATCAGCTGCATGCCATGCCGGAAATCGGATTGTCGGAATTCAAGACATCGGAATTCATTGCGCAGCATCTGACCAAATGGGGCTTTCAGGTCACCCGAGGTTTGGGGCAAACCGGTGTTGTCGGTACGCTGAAGCGTGGTGACAGCAACCGCTCAATCGGTTTTCGTGCGGATTTTGATGCTCTGCCGATTTTGGAGGAAACCGGCCTGTCTTATGCCAGCCAGCATGAAGGTGTGATGCATGCCTGCGGTCATGACGGTCATACGGCAATGTTGTTGGGCGCAGCCTATGCTCTGTCGCAGGATCAGGATTTTAACGGTGCGGTGCATCTGATTTTCCAGCCGGCGGAAGAGAATTTCGGCGGCGGTAAAATGATGATCGAAGATGGCCTGTTTGAACGTTTTCCGTGTGAGCAGGTTTTTGCCATCCATAATATGCCGGGTCTGGCGACAGGTATGTTCTCCGCAAAGTCCGGCGCGATGGCAGCATCAATTGATGTGCTGACGCTGACCGTCAAAGGCAGCGGCGGGCATGGTGCCATGCCGGAACTGACCGTTGATCCGGTGGTTGTGGCCTCCAGCATTGTGATGGCATTGCAGACGCTGGTATCGCGCAATATTTCGCCGCATCAGCCTGCGGTACTCACTGTCGGCTCTTTCCAGTCCGGTTCTGCCTGCAATATTATTCCAGATACAGCAGTGCTTGAACTGTCGATGCGGGCAATGGATCCGTCGGTGCGCATTGCTTTGCGTGAGCGCGTGGAGGAAATTGCGCGTTTTCAGGCGAAAAGCTATCAGGCGGATGTGCAGCTGGACTGGTCTGTCGGCTATCCGGCCACCATCAATAATAAACAGGCCTATGAACTGGCCCGTGATGTGGCTGTTGCCGGTTTCGGAGCTGATGCTTTTGAAGAGCTGGATGTTCCGATGATGGGCAGTGAGGACTTCTCCTTCCTGCTGGAAGCGGTGCCGGGTGCTTATATTTTCCTCGGCAATGGTGACAGCAGTGGTCTGCATACCAGCCGCTATGATTTTAATGATGAGATCCTGGAGCGCGGTGCTTCTTTCTTCCATCTGATGGCAAAATCAAGCCTTGTTTAAATCTCACAGCTGACGAATCTGCCCGCAAAATGACGGGCAGATTTTCTGATATATCTATCGAATTTCTGCATAGCTTTATGAGGGCTGTGCATAGGGCGGCTTTCGCAAATCAAAAATCGTCATATCGCAGTTTTATTGCGCGAAATGACGTAAAAATAACATCTCATTTTAATAAATGCGCAGCTTGCTTTTCATTTCGTATAATGAAAGGCTCTCACAAACGATTGAAAAAGTGCCGGAGCTTTCCATTCTGTCAAAGAAGGAAATGTGAACCGGCATACGGGAAATGACGATAATACTGCAGTGAAAAATGCATCTGAGATGATGTGTGCATTGCCTGCAGCAGCATGAAAGGGGAGGGCGCATCATGGCCACGAGCGCGATGATTATTGCCGACAAAATCTTGCACAACGGTACCATCTGGTGCGGTTTTGAAGAAGGAACTGCAGAGGCGATTGCACTCTGGCAGGGTAAAGTACTGGCCAGCGGTAAGACGCAGGACATTTTGCAGTTTCAGGGTGAGACAACTGAACTGATTGATCTTAAAGGCGCATTTGCCACTCCCGGCCTGAATGATGCTCATTTGCATCTGATTTCCACCGGTCTGTCGCTGAAACGGATTGATGCAACGCCTGCGGCATTGCCGACTTTGGCTGCTTTGCAGGAGGCAATCCGCGCCAAAGCCGCAACGCTGCCAAAAGGCGAATGGATTCTGGCGCGCGGCTATGACCAGACCAAGCTGGATATCGGTCGTCATCCGCATAAATCCGAGCTGGATCAGGCTGCACCTGATCATCCGGTCTATCTGACCCGCGCTTGCGGGCATGTGGCGATTGCCAATTCCTATGCTTTGAAACTGGCCGGTGTTGATGAAAAGACCGCAGTGCCGGAAGGCGGCCTGATCGAGCAGCGCAACGGCACTGTAACCGGTATGCTGGCGGAAAATGCGCAGGATCTGGTGCGTGCCGTTATTCCTGAGCCGAGTGAAGAACAGATTATCGAAGCCATTGAAGACGGCGGTAACATGCTGCTGTCTTACGGCATTACCTCCTGCATGGATGCAGCTGTCGGTCAGGTTGCCGGTTACAAAGAAATCCGTGCCTATAATATTGCCAAGCGCGATAACCGCCTGCCGGTGCGCACATGGCTGGTGCTGCTCGGTGATCCGGGCAAATCCGTAGTGCCGCAATGCTATGAGAGCGGTCTGGTCTCCGGTGTCGGCGATGATATGCTGACTGTCGGTGCGGTAAAACTGTTCCTTGACGGTTCGGCCGGCGGGAAAACCGCGTGGATGTCAGTGCCGTATCACGGCGATGATGTGAATAATATCGGCGTGCAGATTCTCAGCGATGAAGATTTGCAGGCGATGGTGATGGATGCCCACGCCAAGGGCTATCAGCTGGCCTGCCATGCGATCGGCGATATGGCGATTGAACAGCTGATTACGGCTTATGAAAAAGCACTGGAAGCCTATCCTGATCCGGATCGCCGTCACCGTATTGAACATTGTGGCTTCTCCAGCGATGCGCAGCATCAGCGTATGCTCAAGGCCGGTATTTATCCGTGCCCGCAGCAGGTTTTCATCTATGATTTCGGGGATGCCTATATTTCCGTGCTGGGTGATGAGCGCGCGCGTCCGAGTTATCCGCTGAAAACATGGTGTGATCTCGGTTTCAAACCGGCGACCGGCAGTGACAGCCCTGTCTGTCATCCGAACCCGTTCCCGAATATCTATACAATGCTGACCCGCAAAACGTGGAAAGGCACTGTGATGGATGAAAACCAGCGTGTTTCCATCGAAAAGGCTTTGCAGGTCTATACGGAATACGGTGCTTTCTCACAGAAGTTGGAGACTGTGAAAGGCAAACTGGTTGCCGGTCAGGTTGCCGATATTGCCGTGTTCTCGCGCAATATGCTGGAAGCAACGCCGGAAGAAATTCTCAGCGATACGCAGTGCATCATGACATTGCGCGGCGGTGAGGTTGTCTACACCCGCTAAAACGGGAAATAAGGAAAGGTTCTGACCATGGAACGGAGAACATGGTCAGTAACAGGGATAAATTCTGAGGAGGGGATATTCTCAATGATTAAACGCTTAGCTTTAATCTCGACAATGGCGGCATCTTTGCTGGCCGGCGTTGCCATGAATGCGTCGGCGGAAGAACCGCGCCAAGGCGGTACGATTAATTTCGTTGCGCCTTACGGTTCCAGCTTTGGTACGCTGGACAATCAGGCAACCACTGCAACACAGGATGAGTTTCCGACCAAGGCACTGCATCGCCGCCTTTATGCGTGGGATGGTACAGCCAACAAGCCGCAGCTTGATCTGGCAACAGAAGTCAGTGCTTCAGCTGACCGCCTGACCTATACTTTCAAACTGCGTCAGAATGCATTCTTCCATAATGACAAGCAGATGACTGCAGATGATATCATCTACAGCTATAAGCGCGCGATGACACCGGGCAAAGCCTATACCGGCGCCCGTTATGTCAGCAACATCAAAGGCGCGGATGCCTATGGTGAAGGCAAGGCACAGGAAATCGAAGGTCTGAAAAAGGTTGATGATTTCACGCTCGAAATCACTTTGAAAGAGCCGCTTGATCCGGGCTTTATTTTCATGCAGCCGAGCACTGTGATTTATCCGGACGGTGAAGCGGATAAAGACAGCTTCAAGAGCAGCCCGATTGGTCTCGGACCTTACAAATTCTCGGAATATGTGCCGGGTTCCCGTCTGACTGTTGTGAAATGGGATAAGTTCTATCTCAAAGACAAGCCTTATGCTGACAAGATCAACATTATGCTGATGGGTGAAGCCGCAGCCCGTGATGTTGCTTTCCGCAATAAGGAAGTTGATGTTTCTGTTCTCGGACCTGCACAATATGTTACCTATAAAGCTGATCCGGAACTCTCAAAAAACATTCTGGAAGTAGCGGAAGTCTATACCCGCGCTATGGGTTTCAACACCGATGTTAAACCGCTGCAGGACAAGCGTGTTCGTCAGGCGATCAATTATGCGATTGATTCAGACCTGATCATCAAGCGTCTGGCCAAAGACAAAGCCTATCGCGCTGTGAGCTGGCTGCCATTGTCTTCTCCGGCTTTTGACAAGGATGCAAAACCTTATCCTTATGATCCGGAAAAAGCGAAAGCTCTGCTTGCTGAAGCCGGTTATCCGGACGGTTTTGAATTTGAAGTCACCGCAACACAGAATGAAAGCTATGGTCTGACTATTGCCGAAGCCATCATTCCGATGCTGGCCAAAGTCGGTATTAAGCTGAAGACCAAGCCGGTTGAAGCAGCCGTTCTGTCTGAAGTTGTGCCGGGCGGTGATTTCCAGTCCTTCCTGTGGTCGCTGGAAAGCGGTCCGGATCCTCTGACGGCTCTGCAGTGCTTCTATTCGAAGACACCGCAGTCTTCCTGTAACTATACCAAATTCAACAATGCTGAATTTGACAAGTTATATGAAGCAGCCCAGCAGGCAACATCGGAAGACGAGCGCAACGAACTGCTACGCAAGGCGAACAATATCCTGCAGGATGAAGCACCGTTCTGGTTCTTCAACTACAACAAAGCGGTCATTGCCTATCAGCCATGGCTGCATGGCTTGCAGCCGAACTCTGCTGAACTTGCAATTCAGTCTTATGAAGAACTCTGGGTTGACGACGGCGTGCCAAGCGGCCGCTAAGTCCGGAGAGCGCATAATATAAGGCACATTGGCCGGAGAGCGGAGCATCTGCTCTCCGGCGCAGGTTCAGTCTTCAGAGTATAATCTGCCGGAGAAACGGTTTTACCATCCGTGCAGATTCTTCAGTTTAGTTTTGCCGCAGGACGTGATCGTTTGAGAGCGGTTCCGGTTTCGCGACAAGCCGTAGGAAGGAGCACGCAGGTTGCTTCGATTTGTTATTCGACGGGTTTTGCAGATGATACCGACCATTCTGGCGGTGTCTCTCATTATTTTCGTTATTTTCAGCGTTATTCCGGGCAGTTTTACGTCCAGTCAGATTGCCGACGGTAAGGGGCGCAATGACCCTAAAGTCGCCGAGCAGATGAATAAGGAATTCGGTCTCGACAGACCGGTCTATGAACGCTTCGGTTCTTATATTGTTAATCTGGTGCAGTTTGATCTGGGCAAATCTTTCCGTACCCGCCAGCCGGTGACACAGG